>NZ_MUXB01000209.1:0-2616 GCF_001994935.1 Herbaspirillum sp. VT-16-41 | reverse complement strand
ATGGCGTTTGTCAATGGCTTGGAGTGGTAGCGGAACGAAGTGAGCATAAGGAACGGAAAGGCATTGACAAACTCACCGCCCCCGAACCCTCTTGGCATTGAATCGAATCCATTCGATTCCTGCCTACCGGCGAGGGAGCCCCCTCAAAATTGAGGGGGGTGGGGGAGTTAATTAATGGGGTCTGGGGAAGAGTTCCCCAGTGGGTTTGGGCAAAGCCCAAGGTTTTTTGCACGCTACTAGCGTGCTTCGGCGCTAGCCGAACGCCCCGCAGGGCACACGACTTATGGATATAAGTCTAGTGTGTTAGACTTATAGAAACATAGAATGATAAGTCTTCTTAGTGCTTCCCCCAAAAAAGGAGGTTATACGGAAATGTCCTACTCCATTTTGAGAGTGGCGAAAGTGAAACAAGCAGCTAATACAACAGGGATTCAAAAACATGTTCAAAGAGAAAATAATAATTACTCAACTTTCGCAGAGTAAAAATGACATCTAACCTTTATCTGGTAAAGTACTTTTGGAAATTCATTATGGACCTTGACATCTGCCTACTATAAAAAAGAAAAACACCTCCACTTTTGGTATAGTTTAATTGTCTAGAAAAAAACTCCCAAATAGAAGAGGTGCCTCCTACTATGATAGCGAATAATGACCAAAATAATCAAATGCCAACCGAATTAAAATCTGGTTTTAATGAATTAGAGATGCTTAAACATTTGCGGAAAGCCGGTATCACCAAAGGATTTGGGTTTTCTTGTGCTTATTTATTTCAGCTCCTATTTTGTTTGATTTTCGAACAGAAAAATTGGTTTCGATTGCTTGAAAGCAAAAAATCAGAAAGTCTGCCAGGGAAAGACACCATCTATCGCTTTTTAAACTATTCCAAGTATAATTGGCGCCGTTTTTTACTTTCACTAAGTGCTTCAACCATTTCTAAAGTAAGTCGGTTGACCAAAAATGATCGTCCAAAAGTGTTAATCGTTGATGACTCTGCCTATGAACGGAACCGGAGTAAGAAAGTAGAATTACTGGCTCGCTGTTTTGATCACGCATCTCAAAAAATGCGTTTTTACAAAGGTTTTCGTATGCTTACGCTTGGTTGGTCGGATGGTGCCACTTTCATGCCAGTCGACTTCTCCTTATTAAGCTCAAAGAAGTCAAAAATCAATGATATTTCGAATAAAGTAGACAAACGCACTTCTGGTTATAAAAGACGGGAAGAAGCCCTACAAACAGCTCCAGAACAACTACCATCTATGATTTCACGGGCACTTTCTGCAGGAATAGACGCATCTTATGTGTTAATGGATAGTTGGTTTACCCAGCAGCCACTGATTCAATCGATTGTGGAACAAGGTATAGACGTGATTGGTATGGTGAAAGCTACCAATCAACGTTATTTAGTTGATGAAAAACGGGTTAATTTAAAAGAACTTTATCGTCTAGCGAAACCAGCATCGGGAAACAAAAGTATCTTGCACTCTATTCATACAACGATGGCAAACGGAGTACCAGTAAAAGTTGTATTCGTTCGAAATCGCAATAAAAGAAGTGAATGGTTAGCTATCTTAAGTACGGCTTGTACGTTAACAGCAACAGAGATTATTCGTATCTACGGAATGCGCTGGGCCATTGAAGCCTTTTTCAAGGCTACAAAATCTCTGTTGACATTACAAAAGGAATTTCAAGGTAGATCCTATGATTCACTAATCAGCCACACGACGATTGTCTTTTCAAGATATATCCTTTTGTCTTGGCAAAACCGCTGAAGTACAGATGACCGCACACTTGGCGGGATGTTTTATGAACTTTGTGACGAAGTAAATGAACTGGATTGGGCAGTTGCATTACAACAACTAATCGAGCTTCTTGAAGATGCTTTGAATAAAACGAACAAGAAATTCAAAAAGTTAATCAAAAGTCAACTACAGTATTGGTTTGCGGGATTACCTAACTATATCAAGGTATACCTGCCTAGTTTGGGCTGCGAAAGTTGAGTTATTATAAAAGGACAAATCAGAAAAACTGATTTGTCCCTATAACTTGCTATTTTATTTACCGATACACATTGTACTCCATACAGCTAAACTCGCTGCAAGACCTACAGCTCCACCTCTTACAGCATTTTTACCTACAATTTTCATTATTTCTTTAGATAGTTTTTTCCAATTTTTATCCTCTATTAGTTTATCTATACCTTTACCAAAAAAACCAAGACCAGTTCCGGCAATAATTTTAGTTTTCATACATCCCAACCACGAATAATTACTAACTAGATTATCGTTTTGATCCCTTACCTCTGCCTTTGCTTCCTCATAACTTTCATGTTTAGGAACAATACCTGCATTCAAAAACTCTTCTTCAGTAACTTCTTCTTCATTAATTAGTTTAATACGAATTTTAATCTCTGGAAGATTCTCCTCGCCAAAATAATCCTTGGCTTTCTCTTCATCTAGTACATATTTGTCTCCCTCTTCTGTTGTTGCTTCCTCGAATCGAAATTCAAGATCCTGTTCAAGTTTAGCTAATTCAGCACCCTCTACATCATCGGATGTTTGAGCAACTGCATAAGCAGGTAGTATAGTTGAAATTAACAGACAACAACCTCAGGAAACT
>NZ_MUXB01000005.1:0-1539 GCF_001994935.1 Herbaspirillum sp. VT-16-41 | reverse complement strand
CGATCGCAGCCCAGGCCCTGACCGGGCCGCCGGCCCCGACTGCCACCGTGATCGACCTGGCCGCCTATGAGCAGGCCGCGAAGAACAGGAACACCCTGACATGACCACCACACCCACTACCGCGAGCGTCTATCAGCAGCTCAAGGGCCACCTGGACGAGCTGAAGCTCGCCGACGCCGCCGAAGCCCTCCCCGGCATCCTGGACCAAGCTCAGGCCGAGGAATGGCCCCTCACCCACGCCCTGGAACGGCTCCTGGCGATCGAGGTCAGTGCCGCCGAGAAACGTCGCCTCGCGGGCCGGTTCCGGTTCGCGAACCTGCCCACCGGAGCGACGCTGATCTTTTCAGACAAATATTTATATACCCCTTACTGTTCTCTCAGTTCAGTTCAGTTCAGTCGCTCAGTCGTATCCGACTCTTTGCGACCCCATGAACAAATGAGACAGCTCTTCGCATCAGGTGGTCAAGGATTGGAGTTTCAGCTTTAACATCAGTCCTTCCAATGAACATTCAGGACTGATCTCCTACAATGCAAAACCGCAATTACTTTTGTATCAACCCAATACTTCGGCTGCTGGCGTTCCTGCACGAGCAGGCGATCAGTGCCACCGATCACCGCTACGGGAACCTGCTGCCCTACCAGCAGGACCTCACCGGTGGCCGGGGCTGGGAACGCGGCGCCCAGTCCTGAACTCAGGCGCGCCGTCGGGGCTGGGAGCGCGGCGCCCAGTTCTGACCCGAAGCGCGCGGCCGTGTCCGAGGCGGGCGCTGGACGGGTTCCGCGGAAGCTCCCCCACCGACTGCGACATCGTGAACAGAACCAGCCCCCCGTTACTGTTCACGATGTCGCAGTCGGCGTCGCGCTCGCTGCGTTTCCCACGCCCAGGAAGGTAGCGGTACGACCGAAGGACATTGCTGCGCCGTTCTGGGATTTAACAGCAGCCAGGTAGCCGAAGTAAGTCCACTGGATAGCTTCCTGAGCGGTAGTAGCCGGACCAGAGATATCGCAACCGTATTTAGCGGCCATCTCTTTGATCTGACCCAGAGCACGGTGCTGTTCAGCGATTTCTTCACGCAGACGGATAGTCGCTTCCAGGTTTACGCCGTTTTCCATGTCAGACTGCAGAGACAGGAACTGAGCGTATTTGTCTTTCATCAGGAAGTCGATACCGTACAGCGCAACGCGACGGTAGTCACCGATGATACGGCCACGGCCATATGCCGTTGAAAAGGGACGTGACGCGGAACCTTATTGATTTTTTTACAGCCGGTATTCGAGATTAAAAACGAATACCGGCTTGTCTTTTTATACCCCCTGCCATGCTTGAAGGAAATCTTTTTTTAAGTCTTTAATATGTTTCAAACCAACAGAGAATCGAACAAAATTCGCACGGGTACATGCTGTTTTTATTTTGATCCCATTTAATGCCCCTTCCCACATCGCTCCAGTATTCTAAACTCAGGATTCCACTCCACCTAAACTTACTGCATGTTGTGTAAGATTTAACGAAGAAACAAATTTTTGCGTTTAACGGAAAAG
>NZ_MUXB01000006.1:0-1293 GCF_001994935.1 Herbaspirillum sp. VT-16-41 | reverse complement strand
GCGGATGATAGACTCGACCGCATCGAGGATGATGAGCGATGTCTGCTCTTTGAGGCGCGCGCGGAGCGGGCTCTGATACGGTGCCTTGGAGGCGTCGTTCGTCATTCTCTACCAAACCTGCAAGGGTCACCAACGCAAGCACCGATCATCCAACGGCGCTGCTCGATCATGCTAATGCCTTTGCCGCCTGTCTTGCCACCCTTGCGTCAAGGTCAGTATCGGCCAAAGCGGCGTGCAGACGGCGTAGGCCGCGTTGTACGCGGGCCTTGGCGGTTGGCGTAGGAACGCCGTCCAGCTTGCCGACTTCATCGTGCGTCCAGCCATGGACGACGACGCGGCTCTCATCAGATAATTCATTGACAATTTTACGGATGATGGATTCCTGATCCAATAAATAATCAGGAAGTAATAACTCCGTATAATCTTCAATTTTTTCAAATAGAAACGGTAGCAATTGATTTAATGCATTACATTGCGCAATAAACAATTTCCGGTAAGCTTGTTCATTATCTCCTTGATGAATTAAATCTTTTATTTGTTTTTCATCTATATCCAAATTCATCGTTTCATATTGAAGCAAGATATCTGGTTCGTTCTTGCCAGAACTACTGGATAGTACATTGACACGGTCAGGCAAGTAATTATTCACTTCCATATAACGAATCGCTATAATCCGGTCACTGTTTCCCCATCTACTTCCCATGAAGTGATGGGACCAGATGCCATGATCTTAGTTTTCTGAAGGTTGAGCTTTAAGCCAACCTTATCACTCTCCTCTTTCACTTTCATCAAGAGGCTCTTTAGCTCCTCTTCACTTTCTGCCATAAGGGTGGTGTCATCTGCATATCTGAGGTTATTGATATTTCTCCCGGCAATCTTGATTCCAGCTTGTGCTTCTTTCATCGCAGCATTTCTCATCATGTACTCTGCATATAAGTTAAATAAGTAGGGTGACAATATACAGCCTTGATGTACTCCTTTTCCTATTTGGAACCAGTCTTGGTTCCATGTCCAGTGGATGAGTGGTTCTGTTTTTTTCAAGCAGAAGACGGTGGAGCGCGAGAAGGCGGGCGTGAAGAAGATCGTCGCCAAGAACGGCGGCATCAGCCTGGGCGCCGGCCCCGGTGCGGCGTACGACCAGACGAAGGTCGACACCCCCCCCCCGCGCCAGTTCCTGCTGAACTACAAGGCGTTCGGCGCCGCGTGAGATCGGTACAGCGTCGCGTCCGGCAAGAGCGTCGCGACAGGCGGGCGCCGCATCATCTAAAAGAAAAGACTCACAGTCGCACCTGG
>NZ_MUXB01000073.1:0-3051 GCF_001994935.1 Herbaspirillum sp. VT-16-41 | reverse complement strand
ACGCGGCTGCGCCGCTACTCAGGACGAACGGTAAGCGGCTGCGCAACCGATTTCGAGGCCGCCATTAGTTAATGTCCCGCGCCCAGGTAGGCTTCGATCACCGCCGGGTTCTTCTGTACGTCGGCCGGTACGCCCTCGGCAATCGGCTTGCCGTAGTCCAGCACCGTGATGCGGTTGCACAGGCCCATCATCAGCTTCACATCGTGTTCGATGAGCAGGATGGTCCGGCCATCGGCCTGGATCTTCACCAGCAGCTCGCGCAGGCCCAGTTTCTCGGTGGCGTTCATGCCGGCTGCCGGTTCGTCCAGGGCCAGCAGTTGCGGGTCGGTGGCCAGAGCACGGGCGATTTCCAGGCGACGCTGGTCACCATACGATAGGTGACGCGCCGTGCGCTTGGCGAACTGGCCGATGCCCACGAAGTCCAGCAGTTGCTGCGACTTGGCGCGGATCGCCGCTTCTTCTTCGCGGGCCGCCTTGTGGCGGAAGACCGCGCCAAACACGTTCTGCTTGGTGCGCACGTGGCAACCGACCATCACGTTTTCCAGCACGGTCATCTCGCCGAACAGGCGGATGTTCTGGAAGGTGCGGGCGATGCCGGCCTTGGCCACTTCGTGCGGGGCGCTGGGACTATAGGGCTTGCCGTCCAGTTCGAAGCTGCCGGTGTCCGGTTGATACAGGCCCGTGATGACGTTGAAGAAGGTGGTCTTGCCGGCGCCGTTGGGGCCGATCAGGCCATAGATCTGGCCGCGCTCGATGGTGATGCCCACGCCGTTCAGGGCTTGCAGGCCGCCGAAACGCTTGCTGACGTCGCGGATCTTGAGCAGTGTCTGTGTCATGTTCTGTGCTCCTGATATGGCTTAGGCTTTGACTTCGCCGGTCGTGCCGACTTTGGTATGGTCCACTTCGGGACGGTCTTCATGGCGCGGGGAGGGCCACAGGCCAGCCGGGCGGGTCAGCATGATGACCACCATGGCCAGGCCGTAGAGCAGCTGGCGCAGCACTTCGGCATCGATCCAGACACGGCCGAAAATGGCCATCTGCAGCGGCTCCACCACGTGGCGCAGCACTTCCGGCAGCGCGGCCAGGATCACGCCACCCAGCACCACGCCGGGGATGTGACCGATGCCACCCAGCACCACCATGGCCAGCACGGCGATGGATTCGGTCAGCGAGAAGGATTCCGGCGACACAAAACCCTGGAAGGCGCCGAACATGGCACCGGCCACGCCACCGAAGGAGGCGCCCATGGCGAAGGCCAGCAGCTTGACGTTGCGGGTGTTGATGCCCATCGCCTTGGCGGCAATCTCGTCTTCGCGGATGGCGACCCAGGCACGGCCCAGGCGCGAGTCCTGCAGGCGCACCGAGAAGAAGATCACGAAGATGCACAGCACCAGGAACAGGTAGTAGTAGGCATTGACCGAGGGCAGGCTCATGCCGAAGACCTTTACCATCGAGCCCGAACCGGGTTCGCCGGCCAGCGAGACGCCAAAGACGCGGATCGGGTCGATCAGGTTGATCCCCTGCGGGCCGTTGGTGATGTTGACCGGCGCGTTCAGGTTGTTCATGAAGATGCGGATGATCTCGCCGAAGCCCAGGGTCACGATGGCCAGGTAGTCACCGCGCAGCTTCAGGGTCGGGGCCCCCAGCAGCGCGCCGAAGATGGCGGCCAGCACGCCCGAGATCGGCACGATCAGCCACAGCGAGAGGTGGATGCCGTTCTGCACGATCTGCGGACCATACAGCCAGACCAGGAAATTGCCGACGTCGGGATAGGTATTGACGAAGGACTCGATCACCGCCGCGAACTGCGGTGAGGCCAACAGGCCGGCGGTATAGGCGCCGATGGCATAGAAGGCGATGTAGCCCAGGTCCAGGAGGCCGGCGAAGCCCACCACCACGTTCAGGCCCAGGGCCAGCATGATGTAGAGCAGTGCCATATCCATGATGCGCACCCACGAATTGCCGAAATGCTGGGCAATCATGGGGAAGATGATCATCAGCGCCAACAGCGCCAGCAGGCTGATGCGCGCCTGCTGCGGGTTGCGCTTCATGTCGAAGGTCATGAGAGCCATAGTGTTCTCTTCCGATTCTCTAAGTTCTGTTTTTAACTTTTAAGTCTTAAGCCCGATCCGCCACGCGCTCGCCCATGATCCCGGAGGGGCGCAGGGTCAGCACGATGATCAGCACGATGAAGGCGAAGATGTCCTGGTAGTTGCTGCCCAGGAAGTTGCCGGTCAGGTCGCCGATGTAACCAGCACCGAGGCTTTCGATCAGGCCCAGCAGGATGCCGCCCAGCATGGCGCCGTAGATGTTGCCGATGCCACCCAGCACCGCTGCCGAGAAGGCCTTCAGGCCGGGCACGAAGCCCATGGCGAACTGCGCGGTGGAATAGTTGGCCGCCCACATCACGCCGGCAATGGCCGCCAGGGCCGCGCCGATGGCGAAGGTGACGATGATGACGCGGTTGGCGTCCACGCCCATCAAGCCGGCGATGCGCGGGTTCTCGGCGGTGGCGCGCATGGCGCGGCCCATCTTGGTCTTTTCCACAATCAGCACCAGGCCGATCATGGCGGCCAACGCCAGGATCAGCAGCATGATCTGGGTCGGCGAGATCAGGGCACCGGCGATGTGCACCGGGTCGGACGGCATGACCTGCGGGAATGGCAAGGGGCTGCGGCCCCAGATCATCATGGCGAAGGTCTGCAGCAGGATCGACACGCCGATGGCGGTGATCAGCGGCGCCAGGCGCGGCGCATTGCGCAGCGGGCGGTAGGCGATGCGTTCGATCAGGAGACTGACCACGATACACACCGGGATCGCACCGACGATGGCGATGATCAGCTTGACGATGCCCGGCAGGTCCGGTGCCACATGCTGCACCAGTTTGAGCAGCGACAGGCCCACCATGGCCCCCACCATCAGGATGTCGCCGTGGGCAAAGTTGATCAGGTTCAGCACCCCGTACACCATGGTGTAGCCCAGGGCGATCAGTGCGTACATGCTGCCTAGCACCAATCCGTTGATGATCTGCTGGATGAAAATGTCCATGAA
>NZ_MUXB01000007.1:0-678 GCF_001994935.1 Herbaspirillum sp. VT-16-41 | reverse complement strand
GAAGATCACGTTGGAGCCGAGGCCTTCGCGCGAGGTGACGGCGAGCCCAGCCGCCTGCAACCGCTGCTTGATCAGCGCCGACAGCACATATTGCTCGGTGAAGGTCTTGGCCCCGACGACGTAGCTCGATTGCCCGCGGGTCATCGAAGGCACCAGCGTTGCTGCGACCAGGCAGGCGATGGCGACGCCGCCAAGCGCGATCCGCGGCCGGCTGCGCCGGCGCAGGCCGTCTTCGATCAGCGCCAGCAACTGGTCCACCGCCAGCGCCAGCACGGCGGCGGAAAGGCAGCCGAACAGCACGAACACCCAGTTCTGGGTCTGCAGGCCTGCGAAGATGTACGACTTCGGCCAACTGTGAAAGGAATCAACACAATCAAGTGCAGGCAGACTCGATCGCCCATCGGAGATTGCATCGCCCAGACAGCCATTGCCACGCTGGACTAGCTGTGCCTTGAATACCTTTCTGACATCATCATCCTTCAGATCTGGCAGGTGATAGATCCCCTCCATCTACTCGATCTGATCATTGACATAGTCTTCTGCGGAGTCAACACCTGGGGGCGCATAAATAGAAGTCTTATGGTTGATCAAATCAGTAAGATCAAGAAGAGAAATCGCCCGCATTGCGTTATCGATAAATGGGGAAGGTTCCCGATAAAATTTCAACGGATCTTCCAG
>NZ_MUXB01000008.1:0-339 GCF_001994935.1 Herbaspirillum sp. VT-16-41 | reverse complement strand
TATACAACTACATCATCAAATTACATCATAAACATCGTGGTACGTTGGGGAGAAAAAGAATGAAAATGGCATTAAAAGATGAATATGGCATTGAGGTTGGAGAGAGGCGTGTATCCAAGATCATGCGGAAATATGGTATTCGTTGTAAAATCCGTCAAAGGCGTTCTGTCAAGCGTAACGAAATAAATAAAAAAGTACCTAATCTATTAAACCGCAACTTTCAAGCGAAGAAACCTGGAATAAAGTTTGCGATTGATATTACCTATTTACCAGTGGAAAAGGGACCAAACAAATATATTTATCTGTGTGCGATTAAAGATTTATTTCATGACGAGATTG
>NZ_MUXB01000009.1:0-1627 GCF_001994935.1 Herbaspirillum sp. VT-16-41 | reverse complement strand
AACTTTTGTTAATAATGCTCCAAATAATGCAGCGACTGCGGTTGGCGCAATACTATAAGAGCCCGGAAGCCAGAAATAAAGTAATAGTCCAGCTTTCAAGGCAAAGACCGTTAAAAATACAATACTAATAACGGTCAACAAAGGCGTTTGACCTGATTCAGCTATCCGTTCTGAAATATGAGCCATATTTAATGTTCCAATGGCACCATATAAGTATGCAATGGCAACAAGGAAAAACCATGAAGACAAGACATTGATTAATACATACTTAATGGATTCTCTTAATTGTACTTTTTCTCCTCCTAAGGCAATAAGCACATAGGATGCAAGTAACAAAAGTTGGACATTAACTAATGGCGGCCTCGAAATCGGTTGCGCAGCCGCTTACCGTTCGTCCTGAGTAGCGGCGCAGCCGCGTATCGAAGGGGCGCGCAGGCGTGTCTTCGATACGGCCATCAATGGCCTACTCAGTCCGAACGGTAGTGGATTGATTTCAGTACAGCCTCCAAGCAGCTAGCGAGAGCACAAAACATGACAACGAACATCCTCAAAGTCGAACAACTGAGCGTGGCCTATGGCGGCATCCAGGCCGTCAAGGGCATTGCGACGGCGATATAACCACACTCAAATATAAAAAACCTCTGACTTTTAAGGACTTTTATGCGTATCACACTGATTAGCGCAGCGGTTTGCTGCGCCTTTTTTGGGGTAAATACGGCGCAAGCTGCCGCTCTGACGGTTGAACAGCGGCTGGCATTGCTGGAATCGCGGCTTAATGACGCGGTCAATCAGGCCAGCGAGGCGAATGCCAGAGCTAAAGCGGCAGAACAGCGAACCATCAGCGCCGAGAACCGGGCCAAAAACGCAGAGCAACAATTACACGCTCTTAACGCGCGCACCACCGTCAGTGAGCAAAAAATGCAGGCGACGGAGAACAAAGTAAACGCGGTCAATGCCATTCTCTTTTTTGAATTGATCAACCAGGTAGTCAATAATTACTTGGTCAAAATCGTCTCCGCCAAGACGGTTATCTCCGGCAGTGGATTTTACCTCAAATACTCCATCGCCAAGTTCAAGGATAGACACGTCAAAAGTACCGCCGCCAAGGTCATAAACAAGAATTGTCTGGTCTTCATCCATTTTATCAAGACCATAAGCCAACGCTGCAGCAGTAGGTTCGTTGATGATTCGTTCAACTTCCAGGTTTGCAATTTTGTACGCCGACCACCTAGATCTACGCTCATCCCCTTCGCAACGCGCAGGCGCTGGCCTCCCTGGATCTGTTAGTACCCGCCTCGCTCATTGCCGCCATCTTTACTCTCAGCCTCGCCGGTAACATGCCCATCTGGGAGCCGTTGCTGATTTATGGGCTGGGTACCCTGTGGTACGGCGCGTTTAACGCCTTCTGGTTCTGGCTGTGGCGAGAGCAACCGCTGCGTGAATCCTTGAGCCTGCTGTATCGCCAACTGGCGGACTATTGCGAAGCGAAATACAGTTTACTGACGCAGCACGTCGATCCAGAAAAAGCCCTTCCGCCACTCCTGGCACGCCAGCAAAAGGCGGTGGATATGATTAGCCAGTGTTACCAACAACTGCATATGCTGGCGGCAAATAACAACAACGACTA
>NZ_MUXB01000217.1:0-340 GCF_001994935.1 Herbaspirillum sp. VT-16-41 | reverse complement strand
ATTGTATCAGTCATCGGCAATCAAGTTTGTGAAGAGTTCTCTTCATATGTAACTCCCGTCCGGTTTCCGAAATTGTCCGAGCGCTGCAAATCCTTTCTGCATATAACACAGGAACAGGTAGACCAGGGCATCGATTTTCTTGAACTCGTGAAAAAAATGATAGATATGAACAGAAACCGTCCATGCACGATTGTTACGTGGGGAAATATGGATATTAAGGTGCTTAGAAATAATTGTACCCACGATGGCGTTGACTTTCTGTTCAGAGGCAGTGCAGTGGATCTTTTGATGTAATCTAATCGATTCTTCTGGGATCAAAACCAGACATGATTTTGGAAAC
>NZ_MUXB01000010.1:0-342 GCF_001994935.1 Herbaspirillum sp. VT-16-41 | reverse complement strand
GCTGGCAGCGTGGGGACGCCGGGGCCGCCGGGAGTTGCACTGGTGCGCGGGGGGTGTGGTGGGGGAAGCCCCCTGTTTGTGTGCGCCCGGGGGGGGGGGTGTTGGGCGCGGCGTTTTCCTTGGTGTGCGGCGGGGCTCTGGTGTCGCCCCCCCCGGCGGCCCGCGGGATTCCGACGGGGCGGGCCCCTTTTCCCTCCCCCCGGCGGGGGGTGATGGTGGTGCAAAGTCCGGTGCCCTCCCCCGAGGGCGGGGGGGCGGCCGAAACCCTGGGGGTGGGCGGCGCCGCGGCCGATGGCGGGGAAGAGACCCGCCGCGGGCTGCCGGCGCGGCGCTGCGGCGCCA
>NZ_MUXB01000011.1:0-684 GCF_001994935.1 Herbaspirillum sp. VT-16-41 | reverse complement strand
TCGGCAAGCGCGCGCACCAATTGGTAGAAGGTCTCTGCCGCGCCCCAATTCTCCTTGCGCTGATAGCTTGGCAGTTCGAGCGCGATCACCGGGATCGGCAAGCGCAGCGCTTCGGCGAGGCCAGCGGGATCGTCCTGGATCAATTCGGCGGTGCAGGAGGCACCGACCAGCAGCGCCTGCGGGGCGAAGCGCGCATAGGCGTCGCGCGCGGCGCTCTGGAACAGGTCGGCGGTGTCCTTGCCGAGATCGCGCGCCTGGAAGGTGGTGTAGGTGACCGGCGGGCGCTTGCCGCGCCGTTCGATCATGGTGAACAGCAGATCGGCATAAGTATCGCCCTGCGGCACGCGGCCCGCACCATGCTGGAGCGCATCGCACAGGTCGCCGATGCGGACGCCACCGATGCCGTGACCCGCGCCGCGATGACCGAGCGACTGGGCCTGCAGATCGAGCGGGCCGAGCAGCACCTGGACATCGCTGCGGTCAACAACCTCGCCTCCACGCTGCAGATGCGGGACGTGCTGGACCTGATGCCCGCCGAGACCGCAGAGGACTGGGAGGTGCTCAGCTCCCGGATGGAGCAGATGCCGCGCTCGCTGCGCACCTGGGCGCAGTCCTTGCGCGAGGCCGCCTCGGCGGGCACCGTCTCGGCACGCCGGCAACTCCTGCTGGGCGCCGAGCAGGCCC
>NZ_MUXB01000018.1:0-5777 GCF_001994935.1 Herbaspirillum sp. VT-16-41 | reverse complement strand
ATGCAGCCGGGTGGGATGGGTGCGTGTTTTTGCCGCCGCAAAGCAAAAACCCTCGCTACTTTCGTAACGAGGGTTCTTGGGAGTAACAAGCCTGACGATGACCTACTTTCACACTGGTTGCAGCACTATCATCGGCGCGAAGTCGTTTCACGGTCCTGTTCGGGATGGGAAGGGGTGGTACCAACTTGCTATAGTCATCAGGCATAACTTGTATAGCCACTTGCTCTCAAACGGAGCAGCAAGCAACTCAAACTGGAAGAAGTAATTTGATTCTTGGGGTGTGATGCACTAGGGCAAACACAATATATGCTCAACTTGTCTATAACAGAGCTAATGTTATAGGAACAAGCCGCACGGGCAATTAGTATCAGTTAGCTTAACGCATTACTGCGCTTCCACACCTGACCTATCAACGTCCTGGTCTCGAACGACCCTTTAGGGGAATCTAGTTCCCGGGAAGTCTCATCTCAAGGCGAGTTTCCCGCTTAGATGCTTTCAGCGGTTATCTCTTCCGAACTTAGCTACTCGGCAATGCCACTGGCGTGACAACCGATACACCAGAGGTTCGTCCACTCCGGTCCTCTCGTACTAGGAGCAGCCCCCTTCAAACTTCCAACGCCCACGGCAGATAGGGACCAAACTGTCTCACGACGTTTTAAACCCAGCTCACGTACCACTTTAAATGGCGAACAGCCATACCCTTGGGACCGGCTACAGCCCCAGGATGTGATGAGCCGACATCGAGGTGCCAAACTCCCCCGTCGATATGAACTCTTGGGAGGAATCAGCCTGTTATCCCCAGAGTACCTTTTATCCGTTGAGCGATGGCCCTTCCATACAGAACCACCGGATCACTATGTCCTACTTTCGTACCTGCTCGACTTGTCAGTCTCGCAGTTAAGCACGCTTATGCCATTGCACTATTAGCACGATGTCCGACCGTACCTAGCGTACCTTCGAACTCCTCCGTTACACTTTGGGAGGAGACCGCCCCAGTCAAACTGCCTACCATGCACTGTCCCCGATCCGGATAACGGACCAAGGTTAGAACCTCAAACAAACCAGGGTGGTATTTCAAGGTTGGCTCCACAGAAACTAGCGTTTCTGCTTCAAAGCCTCCCACCTATCCTACACAGATTGGTTCAAAGTCCAATGCAAAGCTACAGTAAAGGTTCATGGGGTCTTTCCGTCTAGCCGCGGGTAGATTGCATCATCACAAACATTTCAACTTCGCTGAGTCTCGGGAGGAGACAGTGTGGCCATCGTTACGCCATTCGTGCAGGTCGGAACTTACCCGACAAGGAATTTCGCTACCTTAGGACCGTTATAGTTACGGCCGCCGTTTACTGGGACTTCAATCAAGAGCTTGCACCCCATCATTTAATCTTCCAGCACCGGGCAGGCGTCACACCCTATACGTCCACTTTCGTGTTTGCAGAGTGCTGTGTTTTTATTAAACAGTCGCAGCCACCATTTTATTGCAACCCTTTTGTCCTTCTGGCGCAGGCCAGTCAAACTACTTGGGCGTACCTTATCCCGAAGTTACGGTACCAATTTGCCGAGTTCCTTCTCCCGAGTTCTCTCAAGCGCCTTAGAATACTCATCTCGCCCACCTGTGTCGGTTTGCGGTACGGTCTCGTTAGACTGAAGCTTAGAGGCTTTTCTTGGAACCACTTCCGATTGCTTCGCGAACAAGTTCGCTCGTCTCATACCCTTGAATTACGCTGCCGGATTTGCCTAACAGCCTTCTTCGATACAAGAACCGGGACTTCCAACACCCGGACAACCTTCCGCGATCCGTCCCCCCATCGCATCTAACGACGGTGCAGGAATATTAACCTGCTTCCCATCAGCTACGCATCTCTGCCTCGCCTTAGGGGCCGACTCACCCTGCTCCGATGAACGTTGAACAGGAAACCTTGGGCTTACGGCGTGCGGGCTTTTCACCCGCATTATCGCTACTCATGTCAGCATTCGCACTTCTGATACCTCCAGCATCCTTTACAAGACACCTTCACAGGCTTACAGAACGCTCTCCTACCATATCCTTACGGATATCCGCAGCTTCGGTGACTGGCTTAGCCCCGTTACATCTTCCGCGCAGGACGACTCGATCAGTGAGCTATTACGCTTTCTTTAAAGGATGGCTGCTTCTAAGCCAACCTCCTGACTGTTTTAGCCTTCCCACTTCGTTTTCCACTTAGCCAATCTTTGGGACCTTAGCTGGCGGTCTGGGTTGTTTCCCTCTTGACGTCGGACGTTAGCACCCGGCGTCTGTCTCCCAAGCTCGCACTCATCGGTATTCGGAGTTTGCAATGGTTTGGTAAGTCGCGATGACCCCCTAGCCATAACAGTGCTCTACCCCCGATGGTGATACTTGAGGCACTACCTAAATAGTTTTCGGAGAGAACCAGCTATTTCCAAGTTTGTTTAGCCTTTCACCCCTATCCACAGCTCATCCCCTAATTTTTCAACATTAGTGGGTTCGGTCCTCCAGTGCGTGTTACCGCACCTTCAACCTGGCCATGGATAGATCACTTGGTTTCGGGTCTACACCCAGCGACTGAACGCCCTATTCGGACTCGATTTCTCTACGCCTTCCCTATTCGGTTAAGCTTGCCACTGAATGTAAGTCGCTGACCCATTATACAAAAGGTACGCAGTCACCCCTTTCGAGGCTCCTACTGTTTGTATGCACACGGTTTCAGGATCTATTTCACTCCCCTTCCGGGGTTCTTTTCGCCTTTCCCTCACGGTACTGGTTCACTATCGGTCGATTACGAGTATTTAGCCTTGGAGGATGGTCCCCCCATGTTCAGACAGGATTTCACGTGTCCCGCCCTACTTGTCGCAAGCCTAGTTCCACACCATCGATTTCGCATACGGGGCTATCACCCACTATGGCCGGACTTTCCATTCCGTTTTGCTATCGTTGATGCTAAATCTTGCAGGCTGATCCCATTTCGCTCGCCACTACTTTGGGAATCTCGGTTGATTTCTTTTCCTGTAGCTACTTAGATGTTTCAGTTCGCCACGTTCGCTTCGTTACCCTATGTATTCAGATAACGATGACCTTACGGCCGGGTTTCCCCATTCGGAAATCTGCGGATCAAAGCTCGTTTGCCAGCTCCCCGCAGCTTATCGCAAGCTACTACGTCCTTCATCGCCTGTAATCGCCAAGGCATCCACCATGTGCACTTATTCGCTTGTTCCTATAACGTTAGCCTCTTTCGCAAGAGCGTTATAAAGAAGCGTTGAGTTTTAGCGTTTGCCGTATTCCAAAGTAAGTCTTCTAATTGCTAAGATCACTTCGTAATACTTTGATTGATACAATCACACCCATTTTTACTTTCGCAAGAACCGAAGTCCTGGCGATCGTTTAAATGAATCTTTACTTCTTCCAGATTGTTAAAGAACAAAAACAGCCATTGATCGTAAAAGATCAAACCTAAATCACTACGCCATACGCTCAACGCTGACTTAGGTTTGACATTTCTTGGTGGAGGTTGACGGGATCGAACCGACGACCCCCTGCTTGCAAAGCAGGTGCTCTCCCAGCTGAGCTAAACCCCCGAAACCTTGGTGGGTCTGGTTGGGCTCGAACCAACGACCCCCGCGTTATCAACACGGTGCTCTAACCAGCTGAGCTACAGACCCGCTTGGATCAGTATCAGTAGCCAGTCAGTGACGTTGTGCCACTTGACCGTGCTTCACCAAATAACTGTTCTTGATTTACAGCCGATAAGTGTGGACGCTTAACTTCGTGCGCACTCTAGAAAGGAGGTGATCCAGCCGCACCTTCCGATACGGCTACCTTGTTACGACTTCACCCCAGTCACGAATCCTACCGTGGTGAGCGCCCTCCTTGCGGTTAGGCTACCCACTTCTGGTAAAACCCGCTCCCATGGTGTGACGGGCGGTGTGTACAAGACCCGGGAACGTATTCACCGCGACATGCTGATCCGCGATTACTAGCGATTCCAACTTCATGGAGTCGAGTTGCAGACTCCAATCCGGACTACGATACACTTTCTGGGATTAGCTCCCCCTCGCGGGTTGGCGGCCCTCTGTATGTACCATTGTATGACGTGTGAAGCCCTACCCATAAGGGCCATGAGGACTTGACGTCATCCCCACCTTCCTCCGGTTTGTCACCGGCAGTCTCATTAGAGTGCCCTTTCGTAGCAACTAATGACAAGGGTTGCGCTCGTTGCGGGACTTAACCCAACATCTCACGACACGAGCTGACGACAGCCATGCAGCACCTGTGTGATGGTTCTCTTTCGAGCACTCCCAAATCTCTTCGGGATTCCATCCATGTCAAGGGTAGGTAAGGTTTTTCGCGTTGCATCGAATTAATCCACATCATCCACCGCTTGTGCGGGTCCCCGTCAATTCCTTTGAGTTTTAATCTTGCGACCGTACTCCCCAGGCGGTCTACTTCACGCGTTAGCTGCGTTACCAAGTCAATTAAGACCCGACAACTAGTAGACATCGTTTAGGGCGTGGACTACCAGGGTATCTAATCCTGTTTGCTCCCCACGCTTTCGTGCATGAGCGTCAGTGTTATCCCAGGGGGCTGCCTTCGCCATCGGTATTCCTCCACATATCTACGCATTTCACTGCTACACGTGGAATTCTACCCCCCTCTGACACACTCTAGCCGTGCAGTCTCAAATGCAATTCCCAGGTTGAGCCCGGGGATTTCACATCTGACTTACACAACCGCCTGCGCACGCTTTACGCCCAGTAATTCCGATTAACGCTTGCACCCTACGTATTACCGCGGCTGCTGGCACGTAGTTAGCCGGTGCTTATTCTTCAGGTACCGTCATTAGCTCCAGGTATTATCCAGAACCGTTTCTTCCCTGACAAAAGAGCTTTACAACCCGAAGGCCTTCTTCACTCACGCGGCATTGCTGGATCAGGGTTGCCCCCATTGTCCAAAATTCCCCACTGCTGCCTCCCGTAGGAGTCTGGGCCGTGTCTCAGTCCCAGTGTGGCTGGTCGTCCTCTCAGACCAGCTACTGATCGTCGCCTTGGTGAGCTTTTACCCCACCAACTAGCTAATCAGATATCGGCCGCTCCAGGAGCATGAGGTCTTGCGATCCCCCACTTTCATCCGTAGATCGTATGCGGTATTAGCTAGTCTTTCGACTAGTTATCCCCCACTCTAGGGCACGTTCCGATATATTACTCACCCGTTCGCCACTCGCCATCAGGAGCAAGCTCCTATGCTGCCGTTCGACTTGCATGTGTAAGGCATGCCGCCAGCGTTCAATCTGAGCCAGGATCAAACTCTTTAGTTTAATCTCTGTTTTGTGCCATTTCTGGCTACCCCGAAGGGCATCGCTCTCTCAAAATACTGACAGGTAATTTCTTGCGATCTTACCTATATTTCTTGTGAGCATTTAATATTTAAAGTTTCCAGAACCGAGGTTCTGTCGCACTTCATTAAACGCCCACGCTTATCGGCTGTTAATTTTTAAAGATCATCTGCATCAAACGCGCTTGGCGCTGTTTGCATCGCTGCGAATCGTTTTGTTCGTCAGCAGCAGAGAAACGAGATTATGTAGCAGTTAGTTCATCGCGTCAACCACTTTTTTGCGATTCGTTTTAAATTTTTTCGTCTTCGCTGTTACTGCCGCTCGACTACTTCCATTTAAAACGCCCTTCGAACTGCTTCACTACTCGCCTGCCTCGCCCACCTTCGTCGCTCTGTTTTTCAACTTCGCTTCGTGTGTCGCGTCAGCAGGGGGCGAACTATAGCAACGCCC
>NZ_MUXB01000012.1:0-342 GCF_001994935.1 Herbaspirillum sp. VT-16-41 | reverse complement strand
GAAAGTGATGGGAGCTGGCGGATTTGGCTATGTCCAATCAGGAGCCGGGGGAGAAGAAACGCTGAAAAAGAATATCGAATCCTTTGCAAAATACTCAATTGTACCGAGGATGCTTAGAGATGTATCAGTGCCGGATATAAGTGTGAATTTATTTGGAAAAACGTATCCTTATCCAGTATTCCTTGCACCTATAGGAATGCAGCGTCTTGAACACAGTGAGGGAGAGCTTGCATCTGCCCGGGCGGCAGCTTCGTTTGGAATTCCTTTTATCCAGAGCACGGTATCCAGTTATTCCATTGAAGAAATCGCAAATGCAACAGGCACGAGTCCAAAATGGTTCCA
>NZ_MUXB01000013.1:0-758 GCF_001994935.1 Herbaspirillum sp. VT-16-41 | reverse complement strand
TTGCTTAAAGCGGGTGCTGTTTCCTTTTTGATTTGGATCGGGGTTATTTTAGGAGCGTTCGCATTTTATTGGCAGGGATGAGGCGACTTACGGCTGTCTCTTCTTCAATTTTGAAGAAAAAATGGCGTGCTCACTAAACTGAGCACGCCATTATAGTTATTTAATTGAAGCCTTGGATTGATTCACAGCGAATGAGGCGGCCTGAGTTCCGGCGACTTTGCCATAAACGGCACCGGACATTAAGCCTGATCCGCCTGGATAGTTTTTATAAAAGATTCCGCCGACCATCTCTCCTGCTGCAAAAAGCCCTGGAATTGGGGTCTGTTCTTTATTTAGTACTTCTCCATCGGTGTTAACATGTAGTCCGCCAAAGGCAAAGGTAATTCCGCATGTAACCGGGAAGGCATAGAAGGGTAGGAAACTGGTGAACTCGTTCGTGCGCGCTCTGCGCACCCCCGAGCTGAGGGCGAAGATTCTCTTCACCCTCGGCCTGATCGCGATCTACCGGCTCGGGGTGTTCGTCCCCACGCCGGGGTTCGAGTACACCAACGTGATGATCTGCGCCGATCAGTCGATGACCGGCCAGGGCGCCAGCGTGATGGGCATGGTCAACATGTTCTCCGGCGGCGCACTGATGCAACTGTCGATCTTCTCGCTCGGCGTGATGCCCTACATCACCGCATCGATCATCGTGCAGTTGCTGCGCGCGGTGATCCCGCGCCTCGAGGCCCTGCACCAGGAGATCGGAGGCGCGGCGG
>NZ_MUXB01000283.1:0-343 GCF_001994935.1 Herbaspirillum sp. VT-16-41 | reverse complement strand
GCGGAGGGCGGAGAGTGCGGGCCCCCGCGTCCCAGGGGTATTCGGGACGCATGCGCCGCAGGATGGGCAGCCAGGAGGACATCCCAGCCGTCAGGTCCGCCAGATGGCCACGCCTGCGCGCCGCGGAGAGCTTTGCCAATGCCTCGGGCTGCTTCTCACGCAGGCCGGGATTGCCGGGAAGCCTGCCCCGCGCACTGGCGGCATTGATCCCGGCCAGGCGATCACCGGTGAGTGCCGACGTGGTTGCCGTGGTCATGAGGTCCACTTCGCCGGTTTTCGTTCTCGACAACGACACTTCAGTGCCGTTGTTCTTGCGCACGACCTTCTGGTTTGTCCGGTCCAG
>NZ_MUXB01000281.1:0-343 GCF_001994935.1 Herbaspirillum sp. VT-16-41 | reverse complement strand
CCACCCGGAAATCAAAAGCGCGGTGGCAACCCTGCGCCAGCGCTATCTGGATAACGCCCGTAGCACCATTGTGGCGCCGGTCAGCGGTTTTGTGGCGAATCGCGCGGTCCAGTTGGGGATGCGCGTTGACTCCGGCACGACACTGATGTCGATCGTCCCGCTGGATCAGGTCTGGGTGGATGCCAACTTCAAAGAGAGCCAGATGAACACCATGCGTCTGGGGCAGAAGGTGGTCCTGACCGCCGACCTGTACGGCGATAAAGTGGAATACCAGGGCACCATTGAGAGCTTAGGTATTGGTACTGGTAGCGCATTCTCGTTGCTGCCGGCCCAGAACGCCAGC
>NZ_MUXB01000248.1:0-343 GCF_001994935.1 Herbaspirillum sp. VT-16-41 | reverse complement strand
AACGTAGGTAGTGAAATGGGAATGGATCGTGCTACTGCTGATTATATGGGAATGTTAGCTACAGTAATGAATTCACTTGCATTACAAGATGGATTAGAAACAATTGGAATTCCAACTCGCGTACAAACATCCATTGAAATGCGTCAAGTCGCTGAACCATACATACGAAGAAAAGCAATTCGCCATCTCGAGAAAAAACGTGTTGTTATTTTTGCGGCAGGTACCGGAAATCCTTATTTTTCAACAGATACTACCGCAGCACTTAGGGCTGCAGAAGTTGAAGCAGAAGTTATTTTAATGGCAAAAAACAATGTTGATGGTGTATACACAGATGATCCTAAAA
>NZ_MUXB01000278.1:0-344 GCF_001994935.1 Herbaspirillum sp. VT-16-41 | reverse complement strand
AATTGGCGCCGTTATTCGTACAAGTGATTTTGATGAGAAATTCTATTATGACGGTCCGCTGGGGTTCTCGTACAGCAAAGAAAAGACACATTTCAGGCTCTGGGCTCCGACAGCCGCAAAGGTAAAGCTGAAGCTTAAAGGAGCACTGGAGCAGGAAGCTGAGCTTATTCCGATGGGAAGAGAAGAGAGAGGAGTCTGGAGCTGTGAAGTAAAAGGCGACCTGGATCGTTTTCTTTATTCTTTCCTTGTATGCATTAACCTTGAGTGGAAAGAAGCTGTTGATCCATACGCAGTCTCTTCGGCTATAAATGGGGAATATGGTGCGGTAGTCAATATGGAAAATA
>NZ_MUXB01000033.1:0-6071 GCF_001994935.1 Herbaspirillum sp. VT-16-41 | reverse complement strand
GACGCCGCAACAGTTTGCAGAGACTTTTTTAACCGCAGACTCCAAGTCGTTCTCGTACTAAATTGGGGAGCAGGTCAACTCAAGCTTGACAGCAACGCAGATGCGGTGAATGCGGGGGCAACAAACAGGACGACGATTGCCATTCCCCGTTTAATAAACCGGAGGCACTCTCTTATTTGGAAGTGTGGATTGTCAACGCCAACGACCGGGGACGGTTCAATCCGGTGTTGAGGTTAGCGCCGATATCGCCACGCGACAGAGTAGTGTGGCTGCGCTATCAAACGTTGATTTAGCCGCTCGAGCAATTTTTCATAATTGCTCTCGAATCCGTACCCGGAAGAAGGCGGTCAAGCCGACCGCCCTTTGCATTACGCATGCAGATGAAGTTCTTTACTTAGCAGACGGGCTTGGTAATTTCATTATCTCGCGCGCCTCCTCTGGCGTCGCTGGCTCCATATCCAACTCCCGAATGATTCTTACAATGCGCTCAGTAAGTTGAACGTTTGTGGCTAGCTCGCCATGTCGATAATAGAGATTGTCTTCGAGGCCAACGCGTGCATGCCCTCCCAGTAACAAAGCGTTGACATTTGCCTCCAATTGGGACGACCCAATTCCGCTGACGCAAAAAATACTTCCCTTTGGCAAGGTATCGACCATCATCTGCAGATAGCGTGGCGAATACGGCATTGCATTCTGAAAGTTTCGATGCACATTCATCACTAAATTGATGAAATATGGCTCCGCATCATGCCCCTCTTTGATCAGCGTCGTAGCATCTTGGAGCACGTGAGTAGGACTGAAAACTTCCCACTCTGGTTTAATTCCCCGCGCCTTCATTCCCTCTGCCAAGAAGCGCGCCTTGCTTAGCGGCGTGTTCATGATAATTTCCTTACCGCCAAAGCTCATATTGAGTGTCGTTGCGTCGAGGGTACACATCTCGGCCCCAGCATCCATTCCCTTTATACGCTCTTCCCACACCAACTCCCACGTGCCATTTTCATTTTGCCGGATCATGTCACCATGAACACCGCCTCCAGTTGAATTATTGATGACAATGTCGCACTTGCTTCTGATTCGTGAATTAATGTCACGATATATCTCTGGATTGCAGGTGGCTCCATCATCGCTAGGGCGACGTGCGTGAATAGCCACCACACTTGCACCCGCGTTGTAGCAACGATAAACATCGTCGGCTATCTCATGCGGCTGCGTAGGTAAATTCTGATTTTGCGACTTGAAGGCCATTCCGCCGGTAGGCGCAATGGTTACGATCACTTTTCTCTTACTCATTTCCGTCTCCCTTGCTATTGGTTCAGCTACTTACTTCCACAATGTGCACTTGCTTTCTTCCTTTCGCGTAAAAGCCTTGTCACCAGAAATTGTCTGGACCACATCAAAGTAATCCCATGGCTCCTTCGACTTGTCCGGAGCTTTCACTTGCAGCAAATACATGTCATGCACGACACGCCCGTCGTCGCGGAAGACACCGTTCTTCAAATAGAGGTCGTTAAGCTTGTTCTTTTTCAGGTAAGAGATAATCACCTCACTATCGTCACTACCAGTCGCCTTGACTGCACGCAGATACTGCAATGCTGCAGAATAGTCCGCTGCATGGAGGGAAGTTGGCATTCCTTGACGCTTCTGATAAAAGCTCTTGCTCCAAGCGCGAGCTTCAGGTGAAATATTCCAGTGCCAGCTATCAGTCAAGTACATGCCCTGGGTAGCTTGCAGCCCAAGTGCATGAATATCAGTGATATACATGCTGAGGCCTGCTATCCGCATCGACTTCATCAGACCGAATTCATTAGCGGCCTTCACCGCATTGATCGAATCTCCTCCAGCGTTGGCCAAGCCTAGAATCTGCGCCTTGCTTGCCTGCGCCTGTACCATGAACGAAGAAAAGTCGCTGGCGCCGAGCGGGTGCTTGACTGAACCCAGCACCGTGCCGCCCGCAGCTTTAACTACGGCCGCCGTATCATTTTCCAACGCGATCCCGAAGGCGTAGTCTGCTGTCACCATGAACCAAGTTTTTCCACCAGCCGCCGCGACAGCACTGCCAGCCACACGAGCTTGCGCAGTAGTATCGTAGGCGTAGTGGAACGTGTAAGGCGAACATTGCTCATTGGTTAAAGCAGGTGCACCGGCTCCCACCACAAACACAATCTTCTTCTTTTCATAAGCCACCTTTGCAACCGCTAGCGCAGCACTTGAGTTGGTGCCAGCGATAAGCATATCGACGTCATTTCTATCAATCCACTCTCGAGCTTTTGAGGCGGCCACATCTGGCTTATTCTGGTGATCGGCCGTAAGTAGTTCAATCTTCTTCCCGGTGATATTGCCCCCCATTTCGGTGATTGCCATGCGTATCGCCTCTGCCCCCCCGGGACCGTCTACAGCAGAAAAAACACCTGACATGTCCGTTATGAAGCCAATCTTGATGACGTCATTCGAGATCGCAGAATACGCAGGCACATTTACCGAACTGAAAATCACCAAACCCGCAATTACCAATATCGTCTTCACCCGCATTTTCTCCTCCGTTTTTAATTATCCAGACAGCGAAATGGAATAATAAGAAAACTTGATACCCTGACACTGTCACACTTGAGACAAAGAGAAACAGTTCCGCTAAAAGCAGAGAAGAAATACCGCAGACATATAGAGTCACACCCGCCACAGAAGCGACAACCGTTGGAGTGATCAGAAAAATATGACCAGGAACGCAGGAGGAACCAAGGTGAAAAGTCAACTTCCCGAATCATCGACAGTTCGCAAAATGAAGGGGGAGATACCAGCCTCGCCCTCGCTGAGCAAGCTAGAGGCACTCCAACAGACGCCATGGTTTAGCTTGCTGGAACGTAGCTCCCAGCAGCTAATTCTCAACGAATCAAAAGAACTTGAAGTGGAGGCCGGCAGCTTCGTGCTGCGAGCAGGCGACTCGCCTGTTGGATGGTTTAGTGTTCTTGAGGGCCTACTTAAATGGTCTGCCATTGCGGAAGATGGGCGCAGTGTGTCCATGGCAGGATTCTCACCGGGTAGCTGGTTCGGAGAGGCCAGTCTCGTACGAGGCGAGCCGTATGACTACCACGCCATCGCGCTGAGGAAAAGCAGGGTCTTGATAGTTCCACAATCTACTTGCCACCAGCTTTTTCGTGAGCAAATCGCGTTTTCAAACGCTGTGATGCGTCAACTGGCCGAGAGAGTCAACTATTTCATGGGGACATTTTCGGCCCAAATACTTTCAAATATGGAGGTAAAAATTGCCCAAACGCTAGCCTCGATGTTCAATAAGGAATTACATCCGAGGAGACAACCTCACCTAGGAATCACTCAGGAGGAGCTAGCGAATTTGTGCGGTGTCTCACGTCAACGCTGCAATCTCGTTCTCAATCGCTTTGCAAGAAGTGGGATGTTGACTATCGAATATGCCGGGATCACGGTCATCGACTTGGAGCGCCTACGCTCCTTCTCCGGTCCAAAACGAGTTTCTCCAAAATGACGCACTTCCCTGTTGAATTTCCTCAGGAAATTTGCATCCTAAGTTAACCCATGTTTAGACCACAATCCTGCTCATGTCAGCGAGCGGGAGAACGGAGTGATAGACGTGGCCCTACTTGGAATTATTCGACGCTGGTACATCCGGGATCGTATTTCAATCAGAGAGATGGCACGCCGGCTAGACATCTCCCGCAACACGGTTCGTCGCTACATTCATTCTGACACGATTGAGCCGTCTTACCCCGCTAGGCGCTCCACGAGCGCCCCAGTATCCATTCACGCCTCGGCTCTCCGCTTGGCTAGCTGCCGAAGCAGTCAAATCCCGCAAACAAAGACGTGACCTTGAAACAGATGTTTCTCGATTTAAAAGAGTTGGGATATCAGGGATCGTACGACCGCGTGGCTTCCTTCGGAAGGCAGTGGAAGGTGGGTCAACTGGAGAGGGTCAACTCTGCGAGCAAATCAACATAAGCGATCCTGGAATTCATCTAGACATCGATATACCAGTCGATATACATCGCGCCAAATTGCTTGGAAACCAAAGATGTTTCGAATCTCAACCCTACAATTGACAAGCAAAAATACATAACTCTGAGCGACTCTCGTCGCTCAGAGTTATTAGCAGAAGCGTCCTGAATTCTTTTTATCGTCCGTTGGCGTCATTTCACCAACGGGCACCCTCCATCTGCCAATGGACGAAAAGCTTGATCGGCGGGAATCGTAGCGATGTTCTTATAGTAGTCCCACGGGTATTTTGACTCGGATGGCTTCTTCACCTGATAAACATACATGTCATGCACCATGCGACCATCCACCCGAATACGGCCATTTTTGGCAAACATATCGTTAATTGGCGTGGCCTTCATCTTTGCCATTACAGTTGCAGTTTCGTCAGTGCCGGCGGCTTTGACCGCTTCCAGATAATGCAGCGTCGAGGAATAGTCGCCTGCATCACCCATAGTTGGCATGCGCTTGGTCAGCGCGAAGAAGCGACGTGACCACTTACGCGTTTCCTCGTCGCGATCCCAGTAGAATCCGTTAGTGAGCGTCAACCCCTGTGCCACTTCCAACCCCATGGCATCGACGTCTGTGATCCAAACAAGCAGGCCTGCCAGAACCTGCTTACCCAACTTGGTAACGCCAAATTCGTGCGCCGATTTGACAGCGTTGATGAAGCCTGTTCCAGAGCCAGCCAAGGCAATTACTTTAGCCTTGGATTGCTGGGCTTGGAGAAGGAACGACGAATGATCAGAAGCATTCAGCGGATAGCGTACCGTTCCGATGACCTTACCGCCCTGTGCCTTAACAGCCGCCGCTGTATCTGCCTCTAACGAATGGCCGAAAGCATAATCGGCTGTCAAAAAGAACCAGCTATCTCCGCCCTGTTTAATAATGGCATTTCCAGTACCGTTGGCTAGTGCGTAGGTGTCGTATGCGTAGTGAATGCTGTTAGGGGTACAGGCATCGCCTGTAATGCGTGACGATCCCGAGCCGTTGATAATGGCGATTCCATTCTTTTCCTTTGCCACTGTCATGACTGACAGTGCCACGCCCGAGTTGATCAGGTTGTTGATCATCTTGACGTTCTGTGTGTCGAACCACTCACGCGCCTTGCTGGCGGCAATGTCAGGCTTGTTCTGGTGGTCATTCACCAATACTTCGATAGGACGCCCCAGTACGTTTCCGCCAAAATCCTGAACCGCCATCTTCACGGCGGTAACCGCGCCTTGCCCCGCCTCATGTGAGAACTGCCCCGACAAGTCGGTCATCACGCCAATGCGCAGCGGCTTGGCTGCCTGCGCGCAAGCTCCCTGTGCTGCCAGCGCCAGCATCAGTGCCGCCGGCGTCATCCTCATCAATTTATTCATGCCTCGCTCCTAAATTCGCCATATAGTTTTCTTATGCAAGCATATAACTTGCATAAGGAGATTATTAAAAATGAGGCGAACTGTCAAAATTTTTATAGATTTCGGCGAAAATCAGGAGATAACTGAGTTATTTCTAATATATTTATCTACAACAACACGGGCGTACCTTACTCACCTTCCGATTGACAAGAGATTGATCCCATTTTAATCTACTTATGCAAGCAACAAAAACGATAATTCAAGATGCAACCTTAAGGAGGAGTGATGACGAACGTCATCCTGGAGACGCACGGCCTGACAAAAGGATTCAAGGGATTCACCGCCGTTAATGACGTAAATCTGAAAGTGACTCGCGGTCACATTCATGCATTGATCGGCCCCAACGGCGCCGGCAAAACCACCTGTTTCAACTTGCTGACCAAGTTCCTGGTTCCGACCTCGGGCCAGATCCTGTTCAACGGTCGTGACATCACCATGGATGCACCGGCGCAGATCGCGCGCCAGGGCATCATCCGTTCCTTCCAGATTTCGGCCGTCTTCCCGCACATGAGCGTGCTGGAGAACGTGCGCATCGGCCTGCAGCGCAAGCTCGGTACCTCCTTCCATTTCTGGAAGAACGGCGAGAGCCTGAAGCAGCTCGACGAGCGTGCCATGCAGCTGCTGGAAGAAGTGGACCTCACCGGTTTCGCCCACACCACCACGGTG
>NZ_MUXB01000277.1:0-345 GCF_001994935.1 Herbaspirillum sp. VT-16-41 | reverse complement strand
GTCTGCCCAATGCTGTTGACGCTGAAGCGGTATTGTCGCGCCGTGGTGCCTGCCAGGAAGGTCTTGATCTTGGGAGCGATGAACTCGATCCGGGCCACGCCGTTGCGGCGGAAGATTTCGCGGGGTACCGCTACGTCATAACCATCAGGCGGGTTCTTGTCGCCGAGGAAGCTCAAGGGCGGGCGGGTCTGGGTATTGGCGATCCTGTCCACCCCGGCCTGCTGCAGGTGGCTCTGTGACTCGTCCGCGGCTGCCTTCGCCAACGTCATCGGCAGCCTCCGCAGCTGTCCCGCCCCCAGGCCCAGTTTTTGGTGCCATTGTAGTGTCGGCATGCTCGGGCACCGC
>NZ_MUXB01000275.1:0-345 GCF_001994935.1 Herbaspirillum sp. VT-16-41 | reverse complement strand
ACCCGGTCACCATCGCCACGTTCTGGGACAGCTTGCGGATGATCACGGCCAGCAGTTCACCGCTGAGCAGCTCGTCGATGAAACGGCCCAGGTGGGTGCGGTCCTCCGCAGGTCGCAACCAGTCCAGGAACGACACCCCGAGCACCGCCACCGCGCCGCCCACGCCCAGCAGCAGCAGGTGCCACAGCCGTACCCGGATCCGGGAGACCAGCAGGGCGAGCAGTCCGAACACCGGCACCGTGGTGACCATCGACCCGAAGTCCGCACCCATCGACGGGGCCACGCACACGATCGCGACCACCGCCCCCGCCCCCAGCGTCCACAGCATTCGGGCTCGGGCGGTGC
>NZ_MUXB01000194.1:0-1115 GCF_001994935.1 Herbaspirillum sp. VT-16-41 | reverse complement strand
AGTAACTTAGCAAGCTGTATCGCTTCTTCCTTATGGTCATTGACGTCTTTAAGCATAATATATTCATACGTAATTCGACGATTTTTCTTCTCTAGATAATACTTAATTGCTGGCATTAACTTTTCTACTGGAAATGCCTTATTAATCTTCATAATACTAGTACGTAATTCGTTATTAGGTGCATGTAGGGAAACAGCAAGATTCACTTGACTATCTGTATCAGCAAATTCATAAATCTTATGAGCTAGACCACTTGTAGATATCGGAATATGTCTGGCACCAAGATATAACCCACGATCATCGTGCACTACATATAAGAAAGTCATTAGGTTGTGGAGGTTATCAAAAGGCTCCGCTATTCCCATAACTACGCTATGTCTAACGCTCTTCGTGGGTGTACAATCTGGCGTTGGCGTCGGTGGCTTGCCGCAGGGCTTCCTCAACCTCGCGCGTCATCCGCTCGTAATCCTCCGGCCACAGCGCTTGCTCCATGCGCAGCGACGCCTGACCCAGCAGGTGCAGCAGGCTGAACAGCCGCATGTCGTTGGTGGCGACGATGCGCTCCCGAATCTGCTCCTGAATAGCTTCGCTAGCCCGATGCGCTTGTGGTGTGGCAGTCCCCTCGTAGTCAGCGGGGAATTCCGCTTCCTCGGCAATCCTTGCCCAGGCGCTGGCCAGCGCCTCGATGGTTGACGTGCTCATTTCCGCCGCTCCTGTGCTCTTTGGCGAATCAACCGGCCAAGGGGCCTCGACGCGAAAACCAGCAGCATCGCCAGGTAGAGGGGATGTTCGTGCAAATGATGCTGAAAAGCATGCGCGAAGCCCTGCCAAAAGACGGTATTTTCAGCAGCGATTCCACGCGGATGTACACCAGCTTATATGACCAGCAAATTGCCCAGCAGATGACGGCAGGCAAGGGGCTGGGACTGGCCGATATGATGGTACAACAGATGTCCGGCGGGCAGGCGCCGGTTGCTGCGGGTGACCAGATGCAGCAGGTGCCGATGAAATTCGATCCCGAAACCATCAACACTTATCAAAGCCAGGCTATTACGCAAATGGTGTGTAAGGCACTGCCGAAAGCGCCGGAAAATAGTGACGAGCCGCTGAGCGGT
>NZ_MUXB01000274.1:0-345 GCF_001994935.1 Herbaspirillum sp. VT-16-41 | reverse complement strand
AGTGCGGCTCGCCCACCTTCCGCCCCTTCATCGAGGCCTTCCGCGACCGCCTGGCCGCCGACCTCATCATCGTCGCCGACTCCGCCAACTGGGACGTGGGCACACCCGCCCTCACCACCAGCCTGCGGGGAGTGGTGGACCTGACCGTCGAGGTGCGGGTGCTGGAGCACGCCGTCCACTCCGGACTGTTCGGTGGCCCCGTGCTGGACGCACTGACCCAGCTCTCGCGCCTGATCGCCATGCTCCACGACAGCAACGGCGAGGTGGCGGTGCCCGGACTGGTGCGCGCAGAGGACCCTGCCGTCGAGATGCCCGAGGAGGACTACCGCCGCGACGCCGGTGTCC
>NZ_MUXB01000236.1:0-345 GCF_001994935.1 Herbaspirillum sp. VT-16-41 | reverse complement strand
ATGGGTAACGCCGTGCCGGGCCTGGTGCTGGGTATTCTGATTGGTAAAGGTGTGGAAGAGAGCGGCTGGCATCGCGTCACCAAAGTGATGATGAGCGCCATTGTGGCCCTGTTTGTCCTGAGCGCCTTCTTCCGTGGCTTCGATCTGAAAATGATCCAGTCCTTCCACCTGAGCGCGCCGAACTGGCTGGAGCTCATCCATAACTCGCTCAGCGGCAAGTAAGGAACGATGATGGAACAGAATAAAGGTTTTTGGTACGCCGACTGGTCATTCCCGATTTTTGTCGGTCTGCTCTCTTCCGGCGTCTTCGCCGGGACCCATATGTACTACCTCTACGGCATCGGT
>NZ_MUXB01000270.1:0-346 GCF_001994935.1 Herbaspirillum sp. VT-16-41 | reverse complement strand
AGTGTATTGTGCATTATTTGCTGCAATTGGTGCCAAAGTCATGCCATTAGAAGCAAAGTCTGATAAGGATTTGATATGTTCATTTTCTTTCTTCAGCACAAGACCGATGCTACTTAAACCAAGAAATTCTTCAGGATAGATAAAGTTTTTTGCCCTTTCTTCTGTCCAGAAAGCATTTTTAACTCCTACGTGATATTTCCCTTGCTGAACACCGATTAGTAAGTCATCGCTAGTTGTCCCTACATATTCAAATTCATATTCTGGTAATAGCTCATCAACTAATTTTAATACCTCAACATCATAACCGGTAGGATTTCCGTTATCATCCAACCAAGAAATAGGTTTA
>NZ_MUXB01000269.1:0-347 GCF_001994935.1 Herbaspirillum sp. VT-16-41 | reverse complement strand
CATTATTGGCGGCATAATACTACCACCTGTTGATGCTGCTGCCTCGACAGCTGCAGCAAAGGTTGGCTTGTATCCCGCCTTTTTACTAACAGGTATCGTAAATGTCCCAGTTGTCACAACATTAGCAGTAGGACTTCCAGAAATAGAACCAAAAAATGCACTTGCCAAAATTGCAACTTTTGCAGCTCCTCCTTTTGTTCTTCCCGCTAAAGCAATCGATAACTTAAAGAAGAATTCTCCTGCACCAGCTTTATTTAAAAATGCTCCGAATAACATATACATAAATACAACTGATGCTGCAACAGAAATAGGAGAGCCCCATAGCCCATTAAAACTGAAAGCCAGTT
>NZ_MUXB01000254.1:0-347 GCF_001994935.1 Herbaspirillum sp. VT-16-41 | reverse complement strand
GCACAACAACAGGTTTATCACCCATTTGCTCTAACACAGATTTATATGCTTCAAATTGTTCGTCTTCAGAAGGTAATTCGCTTCTACCCATGTAAAGGAATTCTGTACGGTAAAGTCCAACACCTTCACCACCATTATTAATGACACCTTCTACATCATTTGGTGTACCAATGTTTGCTACTAACTCTACATGTGAACCGTCTTTTGTCATGGTTGGCTCATTTTTTAATTTAGCCCATTGTTCTTGTTGTTTTGCATAGGCATCTTGTTTCTCGCGATAGGTCTCCAACTCTTCTTCGGATGGATTAACAATCACTTATCCGTCTAAACCATCGATGATTACCATT
>NZ_MUXB01000098.1:0-2138 GCF_001994935.1 Herbaspirillum sp. VT-16-41 | reverse complement strand
AGGCCTTTTTGACCTGCTGCGCGAACTGGGCCCGATGACGCCAGACGATCTCGCCGCGCGCCACCGGGAGAGCCGGGATGCGGTTAACCTCTGGCTGGAGGAACTGCTGGCGGAACGGCGCGCCTTTGTGGTCACGATTGGCGAAAGCCAGCGCATCGCCTGTATGGACGATGCCGCACGGCTTCGGGATGCGTTGGGGGTACGGTTGCCAGCGGATCTGCCCGACATCTGGCTTAATCCGGTGGCGACCCCGCTCGCTGACTTATTTTTGCGCTATGTTCAGACCCACACGTTGTTTACCGTTCAGCAGATCGCCCACGCCTTCGGCCTTGGCGTCGCCGTGGCGCAAGAAGCGCTGGAAAAAATGCGCGACCAGGGCAAAGTGATGCGCCTGCGCGCCGGGATCATCCTGGACCTGTGTTTTAATCGTACAGCTGCTGAACGATCTTGATTCCTTGCATAAAGCGGGCTGGGTTTTCGGTGATTTAAAGCCGGATAATTTGATCGTAACAGGCCCTCCTTCAAAAATACGCTCCATAGATGTGGGTGGAACCACCATTCAAGGCAGGGCGATAAAAGAATTTACCGAGTTTTATGATCGCGGCTATTGGGGATTGGGGACCAGAAAGGCTGACCCGGCCTACGATCTCTTTGCTGCAGCCATGATTATAATCAATACGGCATACCCAAAAAGGTTTGCCAAGACAACCGGTGACTTCAAACAGCTCAAAATGATGGTCCGCCAAAAGAAAGAGCTGCTGAAATACGAAGATGTTATTCTAAATGCCCTGCAAGGCCACTATAGCTCGGCTGGTGAAATGAGAAATGATATGCTCCAGCTCACAAGTCTAACTATATCTTTAGCGGTATTGAAATTAGAATTTGGAAGGATGAATGGTCATATTATTCTTTCTGATGAGATTTCCCCAGATACTTGGAAACTCTTAGATAAATCAACAGGTGAAATTCTTCAAAAGGCAAATGAAAAGGTATATTCAGGAAATCAATTAGAGTTTTACGCAAAGTTAGTAAATCGACTGGAGGAGTTAAAATGAAGAAAGTAACGGTATACATCACATTAAAGGCCGGTGTTCTTGACCCGCAAGGAAAGGCAATCCAAGAATCATTAACTGCACTTGGATATGAAGGGGTAACAGATACAAGGGTTGGTAAAGTAATTGAATTAAATATGGAAGATGGTCCTGATTTAGAGGTACGTATCAAAGACATGTGTAATAAACTTCTTGCTAATCCTGTAATGGAAGATTACCGATTTGAAGTGGAGGAGGCTGTTCAAGCGTGAAGTTTGCAGTAATTGTTTTTCCGGGGTCAAACTGTGATAGGCGCCCGCCGGGCAGCCTGCCGCCACCGAGCCTGCACCTGTCGAGGAGACCACCAGCGCCCCGAGCGCAGACCCCGAGGCGACCACGCAGTCCAGTGCCCCACCGGCTTCCGACGGTGGCGGGACGGAGAACCAACCGGACGGTGAGGAGACGACCGCATCGGATGTCCCCGGCTCCGAGGAGGGCCGCCCCCTGATCATCGCCCGCACGGTCCCCGAGGACCGCGTCACCGTGCAGGACGGGGAGAAGCGCCCGCCCGCCCAGGAGCTCGCGGCGGTACTGGAGGAGCTGGGCCGGTGGGCCGAGGAGACCCCCGACATGGCCGAGCCCGCCGCCTGCGAGAAGGACCTGCGCTACGTCCCCAGCGCCGACGTCCGCTGCACCCCCACCGACACCTTCGCCCGCTCCAGCGAGAGATGCGCACAGCGGCGCGCACGGCACGAGAGCCGCTTTGATGACTTCAGCGGGGGGCTTAAAATGACCGCCCGCGAAGTGATGGACATTGACGAAGCTCGTGAAAAATATGCGCGCGGGCTTGCTATCTCGCTGACGGACAGGCAAATTGATGACCAGCTTTTGAACCGACTCCGTCAGTCTCTGGAACCCCATCGCTCGGGGACCATTCCAGTACATCTCTACTATCAGAGGGCGGATGCACGTGCACGATTACGTTTCGGCGCAACGTGGCGTGTCTCTCCGAGCGATCGTTTATTAAACGATCTCCGTGGCCTCATTGGTTCGGAGCAGGTGGAACTGGAGTTTGACTAATACAGGAATACTATGAGTCTGAATTTC
>NZ_MUXB01000070.1:0-7692 GCF_001994935.1 Herbaspirillum sp. VT-16-41 | reverse complement strand
GCCTCGCGAGTTCAGACGGGCTGCAGCATCAGTAACTTAACGATGTCTGAGTGTCCTGAATTGCGGGGGCAACTACAATCATATTTATTCGACATTATTTCCTCTATGACCAGCTCTTGGCGATCGCCGCCGGTGCCGGGCTCTTTCCTAGATGTTTAGACTGTCTCAAGCGAACGCCCATTCAGCAGATCGTCCAGATGAAATTCCAAGTTGTCCGCGACCTTTTCTAGAACGAGAGGTAAAAAAGAAATTAGATCCGCAAATCCGGCTTCCGGACTGACAGGCCCTCCATGATAATGACGGCAATGGCTGAGAATGTCCTCACGCTCGTCCGAGGGAAGAAGTTGAAGCGGATCACGTGCACTGTAATCGTGTAGCGCCGACAAGTGAATAAACGCGCACCCAAACTTGTAGACTGATGCCGTCCAGCCATAAAGTTTTTGCGCAAAGTCGACCATCTTCCGATCAGTCACCGGCTCTCGCCCGATCTTCCACTTTCGGCCATAAACAGAGTCAGCAACCAACTGCTCGCGAACAGTTGGTTCCTGTCCGAGTAAAAAGATGACCCTTACCATCGAATCTAACTCTTGACGCAACACAGATACCATCAACCCATAAAGTTTGTTCGACCACAGCAATGCCATCGCCTGCTTGTGTTCTGCGGAACGTCGTTGGACTTGTCTGGCAAAAATCTCGATGTCGGACACAGCGAATTATCCTTCCTGGCAAGCACCCCACCAGCCCTCTCGATGCCCTTATCCCGTCGATGCGGGTCACGGGCAGATCTGTCATGCACCTGGTCGCTGGTGCCGTTTTTTCCTAAGCAGGTAAAGGGAAGGTGATACCTGGAAATTTTGGACGGATCAGCTCAAGAAGCCTATCAAATTGGTTTTTCTCCAAAAACCGTCCGGTTCCGTCACGTTTCCGAAAAAGCTCGGCTGTTCCAAGGTGCAAAGTACAGCCGATAAATCTATTTGAACCACCAACGCAATGAGCGTGAGGATTTGATGGATACGGATCTGCATCGTTTTTATGACCCCGCCACACCTCGCCCGCGACACGATAATCCTCTTCAAGAATGTAACGGCCATCCTCTTTTTGCCACTGCGACACGCCAACACAAATATCGACATATTCATCGGTATCGGCAAGCACCGTATGATCTTCTGCGTTCTCGCTCATAATTTTTCCTATCTCGCTGTGTCGCGCATTCCTGGAAGGGCATGGCGTCGCGCAGCTTCGTCTGCTGCAATCGCGCGAGAAACACCCATTGCCCATTCTTGGGGTAACAGAATGGCTTTGCCGCCGTACTCGACCACATAACCCACCCGCCCCATCCATGAAACCAAGCGATGCGTGTGGTCGTCGAGTTGTTCGACATTGCGCCAACAATCGTTCTCCATCGACCAATCATCAGGTTGATGGTCGGGGTAAATGTCAAATTTATAGTCACCGATATTCATTCTTGATTTTTCCTTGGTGTTATTCGACGTCAATTTTGGCGACGCACTGCGTGCAAAAGACTTGGTTTTCAACAGTGCTCATGTGCGATTCCTCATAAGCAATTCCGGCTCTGATGAAAGAATTTCTCTTGCCCACGGCTGCATATTGAACGGAAATTCGAGTCCATAAGAGACGGACGATGCCCTGTAAAGAATACCTTTTCCCTCAAGACCACGAACAGCGCCATCGTTGAGGCTATAGGTAACTGATGCGGCCTGCTCGCGAATATACGGGGTAAGAATTGCCTTTTCGTCCGGGGTCAGCGTCGTAAGCCATTTTCGCCTGACCTTGCGCATCCGTACTCCATCGAGAACCGCCGCGATGAAGCCGAATATCCATGAAAGTCCGTGGGCACATAGGAAAGCACATGACGCTAGAAGAGCGAGCCCAATCCACATGCGGTACTTAGTCAGCAGGTCTGTAAGTCCCGCTGCCGCAACCACAGTAGGCGGAGCATACAAAATTGCACCGGCACCAATAGCAACGGCCAGGAGCGGCTTTACGGCAATCTGTGCAACCGTCTTAATAGCATCTGAGACTTCGGCGACTATCCCCATAGATCAATTTTTCTTATCGGTTCTTTTGCGCAGCCGGACTCAAGGCATGTGCAGTGTGGCGAGCGTAGGTCGACACAGCGCGCCAGTACGCAGCCATCGGGCCTTTGCGCTTCGCCCATGATTTCTCGGCTTCTGTGTTCGCCTGGTCGCGAAGATCTCGCATCACGGCCTCCAGCGCCGCACGCTGCTCGCGCGGAAGCTCCAGCAGTGCGCGGCCGGCTGGCAAGTTCAACAGTGGATTCAGATAGCCCATGTCTTTCCTATGCGTTCACTCATTCACTAAAGATTCCAACTTTCGCGTACAACCGTGCGACCTTCATGATCGGTTTGTACTACCGATAATGTCCTACGAAAACCCTTGACCGCTGTATGATCGTGGACTTGAACCTTCACTTTTTCAGCGCCGTCCCTATTAAGGATCGTGTACAAGTTCACGTCTTCTTCTTGCATAAAACCTTTTGAATACGAACGGTCGAGCCGCAGTGTTTCACCGTCCTTCAAAACTACTTTTTCTTTCCAATCACTCATCGGATTCTCCTTTCAAATCATGCCAAAGTATCTCATCGATGCTTCGATGAGCGGACGCATCTTGTCAGGACATGGCTTTACCCGCTCCTTGGAACGACGGTTCGGAGCTGGCCGTGTCCGAATTCCGTTCAACTCTTTCACATGCGCGATCCAGCAGGACTGAACCGTAACGCCGTGTTTGGCTTTCACATGAATTTGCCTGTACGTGGCCATCTGGTCTTCCTATCTTTCCCGTCGACTTAGTAGGGCGATGTCGGCGAGGTCTCGTGCCATCCCCGCATTTGCTTGCGCTATGCCGCGCTCATCTAAACGTCCAGACGAGATCTGCGCCTCGTTTGTGGCTATGGCAATTCGCTTAGTGCAAATCAGATCCGCCACGCTTGGTATCCGTAAGGAACGACCGTTCCAAAACACATCTTCCCCGCCGGCAAATACGTCATCAAACGTTAACCCATCAATTGACGTTAACAAGTCAATTTCAGGCACCGTTGGGTTCGGAATAGGCACACGGACATTCGGCGTTCCCATGCGATCAAGGACGCCATCTGGGACGCCATATAGCTTCTTCAACGTTGCGCAGATTCCATTAGTACTCTCTTGATCCCGAGACACCCAGAGATCAAGATCCGCCGTAGCTCTTTCGATGCCCAATACCTGCATAGCTTTTCCGCCAATTAGCATGAAGCGCACCTTTAATTCTAAAAAGGTGCCCAAGAACCGCCCCTGCGCCTCTGACAAACTGAATTGCATTCGCTTCCCCTTCCATCCTGGCCGGTTTTCCTAGAAGGGAATGCTATCGTCACCCACTACGGCTGGCGGCGTCGAAGCATGTTGTTTCGCCGTCGTCTCCGGCCGTGCAATAGCTCGCGCCTTCAGTTCTGCGACACGCGGCGCCAAGCCGAACATGTCGACGCCAAGCTCAGGCGCGCAAAGTGCGCCAAGAAAATCGAAATCACTTTGCTCCATGGCCTGAGTGGTGAGAAGAAGAATGGCGCACGCAAACGCCAGGTCTTCTGATGAGGGCATGTCGGTCTGCCGCTGTTGTGCTGCATCCAGATAGCGGTCAATCGTCGACTTGGCATCATCAAATTGTTCATGAGATTTCTCATCGTTGGCATGCTTAAGCTCTGCTTTGACACGCGCGAACAACGCATCGCGGCCTTTCCGCATTAAATCTGCTTTATTGATCTTCACGCCCGTTTTCCTTCGTGACGGATGGCGCCGAGTAGAGCGCCCACGACACCTATGCAAGAACCCAGCAACACTTAGCAAGATCGACGGCCATATTTTCCTCTTTGATATGCGGAACCAAGTATTAAACCCAGTCTCCGTTCTTTCCGGAAAATTCTTTTCCCTCAAAGACCATTTTTGAGTAGTCCGACCAACTAGAAATCACGATGAATCTTTCGAGAGCGTCTAGAGCATGCTTCTTCGAAAGTCCTTGATACCCTTTTTCCAACACCGCATCCAATAGCGCCGCCGTAGCCAAAGTTACTGATTTCTCATGACTCAAAGTGGGAACTTGAAGAAAGGCCCCCTCCCCTAGCTCCTCTGGCTCGAAGCTATACTCCATATATTTCACCGTTCCCCTCAAGTGATAGTAAGGGTCACGAGGATTTTCATATGGATAAACCTTTGCATGTAAGCTTCCATGCGTCAGTGATCGCATACAAACTATATAGTTGACTGGGGCCGGTTTTCCATTTAACACGTCATGACTGAAAGTCTCTGTGTTTCCGCCATGCCGTAGTGGTCCACATCTACCAATGAACGGCAAATCGCCAAGGTTCTCTTTGAACAGTTTTTCCTCATGGGAGATTGCCTGCGACTCGTTTTTGTGAGTCCATATTTTGAGTATTTCGATTACAGTCGTCTTCGGCTCTTTCGAATACCGCTTTGCCACTGAGCCAGCACAATATCCGAACTTGAAGAAATCACCTGCCGTCGTGATTATGTGTATGTAGTAGGTTTTCCACCCTGAGTGTAGATCTTCTTGACCAGTAAGATTGCGTATATTCGCAGCCATAATAGGCACATCCTCCGCATTTAAACTCAAACAATCTATACGGCCCGTTTTCCTTTCCGGCCAGGCCGGATTTTTCCGTCCTATTTAATTGCTTGAAGGTGAGGCTGCGACCTTCCTTCGATAACTAACATAGCCGGGTGCATTTGCATCACCTCAAATTCCATGTCTTTGAACCACTGACGTTGGAAAATATTTGCTGGTGCTAGCGGCAGATCCAGGAAACCATTGTCTTCAGACCAGAACTTTCGGCTAATCGGGTGTGCAAAATCCAAATCCCATTCGCCGCCCGGTTACACACACACCACTAACTGCCAAGACGCATCGGGAGGGAGGGGCCAGCGATACCCCTCAGGAACGTATGGACTGCGTTGGCCGCTGTAATCTTTACCCATTGCCCCGTACACGAATGCACGAACGTGCCACATTGCGACCACTGAGCCTTTCGACTGCCATTTGCAAGCCAAGTGTTTAAACGCTTGCCTACGCAATGATTTCGGTAAGCGAACCATGTAACACGACATTCCTTGTTGATACCACGTCTCGAATGCATAGTTTGGGTAGCCTTCTGCATCTTAAGCCAGTGACATGAACTGCTTACGCATCGCCGGTTATTCCTCGACAAAAAATGCTTTCAGCAACCGCTCGTTCAAGGCCTGTGCTGTCACCGCCTCTTTCCAGCTTTCAGTGACCTGCGAATGTTTGAACCAGGACAGAGCAAGCTTCACAACCGCTGCGTGATCCTGGTTGTGTTTGTCAGCGAATTCGATTGCCGCAGCCCGGGCATCTTCCACAGTTTCAAGACGCATAGTTTTTCCTTGCGATGTGATCTGGCTCATATCCGTCCATACCCTTTTCAACCAACCATTCCTAGTACATCTCCCGCAGATCAGAAAGAAGTTGGCGATTATTAATGATCGCCCCTCTTGCTGGTTCTTATCCCAAACGGTGTTGAATGACTGATCGTATTTTCCCTCTGCAGCGAGCGACGAGGCCGAGGAAGTCGCGGAAGCCGGCACTATTGCGTTCGATCTAGATTTTCTCCGACGCATTGAAAACACAACGCAGAGGGCCGAAACAGAGCCCCTCGGACTTGTGAGACGGAATACTGACGATAGGAAGATAACCCGCAATTATTATCATAAATACAATTATCAAGACATATGGAGCCTGCGCGCGCGGTTGCCCCCACCCCGCGCCTGCCCGCTACATAGGTCGGCTTTGACTCAAATTTGCATCAGGCGCCGAAGCCCGCCCAGCCTGGCACGGCGGCTCCTCCGACGAGTATCAAATCTGACGCATTTTGACGCACCTAAGGGCCGTTTTTCACGGGTGATGGGGCCATTTGCCCCACGTCGCGCAAACGGGCTCTCACCTGGTCAAAAAGGGCCTCGTATCGCGGCATAAATTCCTTATCAAATTTTTCCAGATTTTCCAATGTGGAGCGGAACTGGTCGTGCGCCAGGCTTCGTTTCATCATCATGCCCTTCGCCAGCAGACATAGAGACTCCATCTCATCACCGACTTCCTTGTGAACAAAGACGCCATACTTTTTAAGGTAGATACGTGTTTCGGAGATTGCCACGTTTGCGTCATGCACTGCAATCCGGTCGAGCGTCTTCCAGAAGAGACTATTCCGCTCAAACGGCGTTGCTGCCAAAATTTCACGGCGGACGCCACCTTTTATGTGGTGGTCTTCGAATACGTCTTCCCAATCTGCATCCGAATGACCAGAAAGATCGCTTTGAATTTTGAGCGGAGCTTCGACAGTGCTGACTTTCACCATAACGTCGGACATCATTTCCCACGCCACGGTCATGGTCTCAAACTCCTTGGCCTGAATTTTAACTTTAGCGGCGAGAACTGAATCGACTTCCACCTTGAGGCGCGCGATAGTTAAATCCTGTTCATGCTTTAGATACTGCAGAGATTTTTGGAATCGACGGTCAAGCCATTTTTCCGTGAGCTTGCTACCAAATGCCCAAGCAGAAGCCAGAGCGGTTGGTATGCCGGCGAGCGCTCCCGCCACAAGCGCGGGCCAATTTTCGCTAAAAAAAGATGAAGTTGTCATCGCTCGGATCGTCCCGTTAAGCGCTAAGTATGGCCGAAAGCAGACTCTTACTTGTCAATGCAAAATCTTGGACGTGTGCGCTTGGTCTTATCAAATAAGCTATCAAACCAATACGCGGCCGGATTGTTTATCCAAGAAAAACGTTTTTTTTCGGCGAGAAAATAAAAGGGAGCAAGAGGGATCTGATAGCGAAATAAAAGGGAAAATAAATCCGATAACTCTTCCCGATTTAGTTTTTTCATTTCAATGCTGAGGATGAGATTGCGCCCAACGCCTTCCACCTTTTTTATCGCTCTATTCTCTTCAAATCCTCTGAACAAACGATCTTCGTCTCTGGGGTGGTAGAAATTACCCAGCGCAATTTCGACATCCATTTATTGTCTTTCCGAGTCCAAAAGATTAACTGACCGCTTCTGGCCGAAGCTGTGTAAAAACGTAGGAATTCTTAATCAATCGAAAAATCGACCTCTTAGATCGGCCTGCATTCAATTTTCTCGATGTCGGGAAGAGGCTCCCTACCCATGAATTTTCCAATGTTTTACGTTTTTACACAGCCTCGACCGATAGCGGACACGGCAAACTGTACCAGGGTCGGCGACGACATTCGCATTCAACAACGAAAAATCCGCTCCGCAATTCCAAATCGAGGAGCGTCCTTCTTGGCCTTGCGGGCTGTCGTTTTTTTGAATTGCGGAGCAAAAATCTCCCTAACCTATTGATTTTTATAATTTTCCTCGCAGATTCGTAATCAGTAGGTCGACGGTTCGATTCCGCCCATCAGCACCAATAGAATCAAGCACTTAAGCCAACTCTTCTGACCTGCGTCGGTAATTTGTAGCCAGTCAGGCAGTGAGTCGGTTGTCGATCATATTCGATTCTAGCCAGGCTCGACGGATCGTAGCTGGAGGTTGGTACTGATGTGCGCTATGCGGTCTGCGCTCGTTGTAGAACTGACGCCATCTTTCAATCAGCACTTTTGCCTCTGCCCGGCTGCGGAACCACTCCCGGTT
>NZ_MUXB01000267.1:0-347 GCF_001994935.1 Herbaspirillum sp. VT-16-41 | reverse complement strand
TTTACCCGCCAGCCTGCAGGAAAAACTGCAGCCGCGTGTGGTCGCGGGGGCGCCTGGCGATCCGATTCGCCGTCAGGCACAGCAACTGGTCCAGGCCGGTAATACTGACCAGGCGATTTCGGTACTGCGCCAGGGCGTTGCCCGCGTGCCGGATGATCCGTGGTTGCGTCTTGACCTTGCCCGCCTGCTGCAAAAATCCGGGCAGGAAGGTGAAGCGGCCACGGTGATGATCCCGGCGGGTCGCGATGGTGCTAACAGCAATTCACTGTACGCCGCTGCGCTCTATGCCAGCGAAAGCGGGGCCTGGCAGCAGGCCAACTCTCTGCTGGCGCGTATTCCGCCGTCCA
>NZ_MUXB01000266.1:0-348 GCF_001994935.1 Herbaspirillum sp. VT-16-41 | reverse complement strand
TCTTGAAACTTCAGGGTAATTACCAGTCATTTTATTTCCTGGTTTAATTGACTCAGGATCCATAATCCAGTCTACTAAGTTTTCTTTTGTAGGTTCTAAAATACCTGCAACTGCAGTACGGTTTGCGTAGTTAGTTAAATTCGGACCAACTGCTACTGGTGAAGAACCGATTGCATGACAAGCCATACAATTATTAGCTTCAAATAAACACTGTCCTTCGGATGCAACCGCATCTTGTGGCTTTTCTTCTGGATTCACATTCTTCATATCTTCAACCCATTGATCAAATTCATCTTGGCTAACTGCAACAACTTTAAAGTCCATCAATGAGTGTGATGGGCTACAAAG
>NZ_MUXB01000265.1:0-223 GCF_001994935.1 Herbaspirillum sp. VT-16-41 | reverse complement strand
TGTATAAGGAAACGACACGGCGCGCTTCCGATCTTAAATTTTTCAAAGCTGAGCTCTTCATCCCGATGATTAGCAATTTGATTGATAACAAGATAAACTTCTTTGCCTGCAGCCGTCAGTTCTTTTGTAAAAAGAAAATTTAATTCCGACTGGACATGGTTATAATCCATAACATAAAAAATAAGGTCAGCCAAATGAAGAGCAGATTCAGTAGCAACTCTAG
>NZ_MUXB01000264.1:0-349 GCF_001994935.1 Herbaspirillum sp. VT-16-41 | reverse complement strand
GAGGAAGTGGTAGAGCTGTCGCGCGTCCTGGGAGCCGGTGTCGCTGTAGACGGTGAAGTCGAAGGTGGCCACCACCGTGTCGTCGCGCCGCTCCAGGCCGAACAGCTCCACGGTCATGGTCGCCTCGTCATTGCCCTCGACGGTGGCAGGGATCTCTGCCGTGGCCACCGTTCCCCCGCCCCCGCTCGGGCCCACGCCTGCCGCAGCGGCGTCGTCGTCCACCCCCGCGTCCTCCTCATCGGAGCCATCCGTGCCGTCACCGCCCCCCTCGCTCCCGCCGTCGGAGGCCTGGGGATCCTGCTGATCCGTCTCGGAGCCGTCGCCTGCGGGGTCCTCGCCCTGCTCGACG
>NZ_MUXB01000226.1:0-349 GCF_001994935.1 Herbaspirillum sp. VT-16-41 | reverse complement strand
CCCCGGAACTTACGTTCAGTAAGTGGCTGGGGTAAGCAGGCGCAAGCCAACGCATCTGCGGTTTGAAAGAGGTCGAGTATATCTGTAGCCCCTGCTGTTGTCTTTAAGATTCAGGAGTATAGTGCATGGAGTTCAGTGTAAAAAGCGGTAGCCCGGAGAAACAGCGGAGTGCCTGCATCGTTGTGGGTGTTTTTGAGCCGCGCCGTCTCTCTCCGATTGCCGAGCAACTCGACAAGATCAGTGACGGCTATATCAGCGCACTGCTGCGCCGTGGCGAACTGGAAGGCAAACCGGGCCAGACCCTGCTGCTGCACCACGTTCCAAATGTCCTCTCCGAACGTATTCTGTT
>NZ_MUXB01000044.1:0-944 GCF_001994935.1 Herbaspirillum sp. VT-16-41 | reverse complement strand
AATTAGAAGAAATGGCCAGACTTTTAGGTGTGGCAAAATATGATGAGCGGTATGTCATTCCAACTGGACGAAGGGAAATGGATGATGATCTTTATTATAAACAAGGAACATGTAGTTTAGAGGATTTGGCGCCGCAAGAAGGGGTTAATCCAAGATTCGGCATGATGAAAGTGAGAGACAATCTATGAACGAGAATAAAAGAGTCATTCTAGTGATGGCTTCTCGATTACTTGGATATCCTAGCGAAGATTTTCACATACTAATGAAGGATATGGATGAACTCATTGATGAAACGATTAATGATGAAACGGTAAAAGAAGAATTAAAAAATTGTTATGCACCGTTAGGAAAAGTGAAATCCATAGACGTTCAAGAATTGTATGTTGAAACCTTTGATTTAAAATCAAAATTAGGTCTCTATTTAACTGCTCATGAACTAGGGGATAGCAATAAGCGCGGAGCTGCATTAATGGTTCTGGATAAACGGAATCTATTTTTGCAAGATCCTCTTCCGTAAGCTGAATATCTGCAGCTTTTACGTTATTGATAACATGTTCCGTATTACTAGATTGTGGAATGGCGATGGTCTGCCCATTACGAATACACCATGCTAATAGGAGTTGAAAAACATCTGCGTTATACTTTTTCGCAATATCTAGTAACACTTTTTGTTTCGTTAGATCGGCACCTAAACGATCTCCTCTTGCTACAGGGGCATATGCCATTAACGGTATATTATTTTCCTTCATCATAGGAACTAAATCAAAATCAATTCCACGATCTCCTAAATTATAACGGACTTGATTCGTGGCACAGTGAGGACCATTGGGTTGTTTTAGTAATTTCTTCATATCATTCACATCAAAATTTGAAACTCCCCAAGCTTTGATTTTCCCCTGCATTTTAGCTTTTTCTATTGCTTCTATTGTTTCTTCGGAAAAAAG
>NZ_MUXB01000142.1:0-8673 GCF_001994935.1 Herbaspirillum sp. VT-16-41 | reverse complement strand
TGATGTTTTTCGACACCCCAGACGTCCCGCGTGGAGGCATTCCACCATTGTTCGGTCAGCAGGAAGCCCTGGTGCCAAAGGTTGTAGGGCCAGCGCTGCCAGTCCGGCGCGGCAAAGCGCCGGTCCGCGACCGGCAGGTCGGCAGCCTGGGCGTGGGCACTGCCCATGTAATGCAGCAGGCGGTTGGCCTGCTGCAGGGCCAGGCACAGTAATTCAAGGCGTTTGCCGGGGGAAACGGCCAGGTGCGCGGCCCAGTCGATGGCGGCCAGCAGTCCCGAGGTCAGCGATAGTGATCCGCTGGAACGGGCAAGGGCCGCGTGCACCTGCATGTCCAGGCGCAAACTCGGACTTAGTGGTGCGACTGCTTCAGTATCAGCGGTTACTAGCGTTCCTGGCTCAGCGGGCCAGCGTTGTTCCGGGGCGTTCATGCGTTGAGGCGGGCGCGGCCACGTTCATGCTGTTGCTGGCAGGCGAGACAGCGCTTGGCGGTGGGATAGGCGAGCAGGCGTTCAACCTCGATCTCGGCGCCGCAATCCACGCACAGACCATAGCTGTTGTCTATCATGCGTGAGTGGGCCTCCGTGATGTCCAGCAGTTCGTGCAACTCCTGGTCCGATATTAGCTGCCGGATGCCGAGCCGGTCAGACCGCTCGTCATCGGCGAAATCGTCTGTGCGTATGCACTGGCGCAGGGAAGTTTCGGCCTCGTCCAGTAAGGATCGAAGCCGGATGAGCTGGGTTGTCGAAAGATGTCGCATGGGCGCTCCAAGAACGTGCCCCGAAGTCGATTGAGCCGGGGATTGCATGGGGCAACTCTGCGCCATGCTCCATCAGACGCTACTGATTTAGGTCAAAACGCGCAGGAGGAGTAGGTAATTTCCTCTGCCAGAACTTGACCTGCATCAGTTTTACGCCCGGTGCGATCGGTAAAATCTTTATATAACTTCCAGACATCGTGAACGTTGCGGGTGTGCAGAAACTTGCTGGTCACCTTGCAATTGGGACACCGTATCGATTGCGACCTTAGAAGAAATCCCATGCGCACATCCAATCAGGAACTCATCTTCTTCGAAATCGAAGAGATGGCGCGCGAGCATCGGCAGATTTTGAAAGGCTTCGCCCATCTGGCTGCAGTGCCGGAAGCCGAATTTGCAGTGGCTTACGGCCGGTTGCTGGACCAGATCGAGGCAGACTTCCGGGCCGAGGAAAGCATCATGGAAAAGATCTGTTATCCGGATCTTCGTAACCATCTGCGGGACCATGCCAACCTGCTGGGAATCTTGCACAAGGCCAGGCTCTATCGACGAGGGGGACATGTCCTTCGCCGACATGGTCAGAGGGACGATGCCGCTGATGCTGGTTCATCACATGACCATGATTGACATGACACTGGCCGCCGCGATTGCGGGCTTCGTCAAGAACGAAGTGGAACAAGGCTGATGATTGCAGATGCGCTAGCGATCATGTGGCAATGATCTGACGCAACTCTGTACTCATCAATCATCAAGCGGTGCCAATTTCGGAAAGGAAATCCCATGGCTGCCCCCAATATGAATAAGTTTGCTGATCTCTGGCTGGCCTGTGCCAGCCATCAAATCGAGGCCAGCGTGGAGCTCGGCGCCAGCACGCTGGAATACATGAGCAAGATCCATGACCTAGAGACCAATTTCCTGCGCCGCGAGACAGGCAATGCGATTCTTCTGACCAAGCAATGCGTAGAGGCAAGAACACCGCTGGAAGCCGCCTCGATGATGGCAGAGCGCTGGCGCGTTGAACTGCAGGAAAGCGCGGTCTTTGCCAAGCAGTTGGGAGAGCTACTCGGCGACGTCACCGTCAAGCTGAATCACTCGATGCAACAGAGGATGATCGAAGTCAACAAGGAGTGCGTTAGTTGCTTGCATGGCGCCGGCAATCGCCGCTTGCCTGGCAATGCTGATATGGCGCAGTTCTTCGACAAGAGCTTCCAGGAGCTGCCGGGCATGTTCGGCAAGATTATGGAAAGCGGCAAGCAGATCACCGAGGCCTGGAGCGACGGCCTCAAGCATGTCGTACCGCAAATGCTCGCCGCGGCCAGCGTTGCCAACGATCATGCCGCCAGGAAATCGGCGAGCAAGGCCGTCAATGCCGAATCCTGATGCGGGGCGCTGCCTGCGTACCTGCCTGACGGTTCAGTGCGAAGGCAGCGCCCAGTCGGGCCGCTCAGGTGTTCCCGTGTCCAACACGATGATGTAGCGCCCCGCCCCTGTCACGTCACCGACCGGCATGGCAGGCACGATGCGCATGCCGGCATTCCTGGCGGCTTGGTACTCCGCATCCAGCACTCCGTGTTCGTCCAACAGTTGATTCAGGGACGCCGGAATGCGGATGCAGCCCTTGGACTGGCGGGTCCCCAGCAGGGGTTCGAGCAGGGCGGGATCAGTCGCGTGCATCTGCAGACGTATGGTGCTGACGCCGCCCTTGCCCCATCCACGGGTGGCGATCTTCCACCCAAGGTCGAACACGCGCATGCCGCGCACGCCATAGCCCCGAATACCGTGCGAATTCCTCGTTCCCACCGCCCGATAGTCGGGATTGTCGACCGTGTGCCGATGAATGCCGGTCGGCGTCAGGAAGTGATCAAAGCCGGCAGGCCGGCCAGTCGATACCGGTGTCGCGCCGATCAGCTGGCTTGGCTGCCCGTTTTCCATCCAGTACAGGAGCGCCGCCTGCACGCTGGCGGCGCGATCAATCACAAGGATGTATTGGGGTTCGTCAAGGCTGATTCCGTGCTCTTGCAGCATTGAACGCGCCAATTCTAGATAGCGTAGCTGTTCACCCTCTGGCAGCTGCAATCGCGGATGAACTTCGGCGGCGAACAGACGGGTCAGTTTTGGTGCATCGATTGAAACGGCCGCACCAGCGGTGGTCTGGGCCACGCCGGGTAGCGCCACGATTGCTACAGCAACCGCTGTTGCCAGGCTGGTGACGAATGAATAGCAAGATGACATGCAGTTCCTTTTGTTTTACACGCTGGCGAGACGTTCAAGACTCTGGATATACCCAAGAGGATGAAGCAGCGAATAGCCGCGGAATGATTTTAGTGCGACATTAGCAATGCGATATCCGTATGTTCGAGCATGAATCCCGTCGTGCCTCCGCGTAGCACGTTGCGCCAGCGCGGATGCGCAGATCCGCCCATGACGACCATGTTGGTATGTCTGTTCCTGGCCATCGCTGCCAGACGTTGACCAACGTCATCCATTCCGTTGTCACAGCACACCGTAGGCGGAATGGCCACGCTTTTCAGGTAGTCGATGGCGTCGTCGAGTGTCGCTGGAATCGCGGTCCTGGAGGGGGGCGAAGGTGGCCAAGGTGACCCGTTGCACCGGCTCCAGAAAGGGGCTCGCCTGCATCCGCGCACGAAATGCAGCGTTGCTGCCGTCATAAGCGACGATGATGTTGGAGCCGAATTGTGCCTGCGCGCCGACGATCAGGATTGGGCAGGAGGTATTCAGCACCACGAATTCACAGAGGCCGAGATGCCCGGGCGGTGGCGTCGCGCCATTGGCATGGTGGCTCATGATCACCAGGCTGGCACCCTGAGCGGTCCGGACCAGGGCCGCAGCCGCATTGGTATTGGACAGATGACGCCATACCGCAACAATGCCATGGCGTACCAAGAGAGCGCCGAAGTACTGCATCACCGCCACGGCGGCGCGATAGGTGTCGGCCGCCTGACCGGGCGAGAGCGTCGGATCCAGGTGGGCCAGTCCGGTGGCGTAGACAGTGATGATCCTGCAGTTCCATTCGCGCGCTAGTTTGGCCGCGACCTCCGCCCGGCATTCGAGCGCATCTGCAAGGTCGAGGTGGACGACGATTAGGGGGGACTGACATAGGTGGCCTCCGTTCTCGGATGGATGATAAAGATCATGTTGGCGCCATCTACGGGTTCTGTTTTGATCCATGTCAGTTCTTTCGGGAAGGCGGGGAATAGGATGAAAGCACTGTCCGCCCTCAGGAGATTGAACGATGAGTATCTTCCAAAAAATCCTTGTTCCAACCGATGGATCGAAAGTTGCTGAAAGAGCCGTTGAGGCGGCCATCCAGTTCGCCAAGGAAAACGGCAGTAGCCTAGTCGGCCTGTCGGTAGCAGAGGATATCGTCCAGTGGGCGGTGATCGACGGCACGGCCATCAATTATCTGCAGGTGGAAAACGAGATCCTGGAAAACGCCAGGACGAACGTAGCCAGGCTAGCCGAGCTGGCGAAGAACGCCGGCGTACCCTGCGAGGTCTTTACCGTGAAGGCCATCCACCCTTACGAGGAGATTCTGGCGTATGCGTCGCGGCATCATTGCGACGCTATCTTCATAGCCTCGCACGGCAGGAAAGGGATGGAAAGATTCATCCTCGGAAGCCAGACCCAAAAGGTTCTTTCTGGCGCGACGATACCGGTCCTGGTCTTTCGCTAGGGCGCTCGCCTGCGAAGGCCGACAGACATGTTGAATCTTCTCAAGGGAGCACGATGATGAAAAGCGACCATCAATTGCGGCAGGAAGTCATGGACGAACTGGCCTGGGATACGGCCTTCGATGACAATTGTATCGGCGTGGAGGTGGTGGACGGTATCGTGACACTGACTGGTCATCTTTCCAGCTATGCGCAAAAGTGCGCCGCCGAACGCGCGGCCTTGCGGGTGAACGGTCTGAAGGGATTGGCGGTGGAAATGGACGTACGTCTACCCGGGAGCAGCCAGCGGCTGGACAGCGACATCGCGGCGTCGGCGAGGAACGCCCTTGAATGGAACGTCGTATTGCCGCGGGAAGGTATCCAGATCAAGGTGGAGGGGGGCTGGATCACTCTGACAGGCCAGGTCGAATTCGACTACCAGCGTGAAGCGGCCGAACAGTCGTTGAGAAACCTGTTCGGCCTGATCGGCATCAGCGACCAGCTCAAGGTGCAAGCCCGGGCAGTGCCGCGGGACATCAAAAGCAGTATCGAAGCAGCCTTGCAACGACGGGCGCATGTCCAGACCAAGGCCTTGTACGTCACCGTAAATGACAGGGTGGTGACCCTCACTGGCATGGTCAGCTCCCTTGCCGAACGACAAGAGGCACACCGGGCGGCACTGCATACACCGGGAGTGGAGCGGGTCATTGACGACATCGTCGTGGTATAGGACAAGACCTTCAGAGGTTGCCAAGGGCAGAGAACAAGAACGAAAAAAGAAAAGCTATCCAGATAGAAAACAGACCAGAACGGCGATAAGAGGAGATGCAATAAGAAAATGAGAGTGGGGCGTGTCCGAATTTTTGTGTAAACGGGATTTCGTTTAATTCGTAGAGATACGTTCACCGAACTGGATAGTAATGCAACTTCCTTGGGCCGATGCGGATAAGAAATCCGCGCTTTAAAAGACGCGCGGTCTCTAGAAATTATTTGGCCGTCCTGAATAATGGATTCGTGCCGGGAGCGGTGTTTGAATCGCCAACATTGCGATCATTGCTCAGGTTTGAAATGCTAGCGCATCGACGCGATGGCTGCCCCGTTCTATTACAACATAACGGATTTCGTTAAAATTCTGGTGAGGGACTTGAGTCAAGAATCTTCGGAGACCATTAGGTGCTGCTTGATGTTGCTGTCTTCTGATCGAGCACAAAGAAATGCCCCATCTCAATTTCGTGCGCTTTCGCGCAGATTCGCTCCGTCTGATCTTGTTCGTACTGATTCCATGAGACGGCGCCGCTGGCCAGCTCTTCGAGATCGTGAGGTGCTAGCACATGCACTTTGCGTACACTGACCTCGATCAGGCCAGTTTTCCGGAATCGGCTAATGAGACGACTTATGCTCTCATTGGTCAGCCCAAGGAAGAGTCCGATATCAGTCCTGCTCATGTGCAACGTGAAATCGTCTGCGGAGTGGCCGCTGCGTGATGAAATGCGGGACAAGTCCAAGATGAAGGTTGCAAAGCGCTGCTCCGACTTGGATTTCAGTAATAGGCTTTGCCGCTGCATCAGCGTCACCTCATCGCTCAGTCGTTGCAGGACTTGATGCTGCAGGCTAGGAATCTTCCTCGATAAATATTCAAGTCCACCGACAGAGGTTTCGCAGATCTGACTGTCTTCGAGTGCGATCGCATCGACCTCATAGCGTGTGCGCGATGCGCTCCCCATACCTAGCAAGTCACCGACATGATGGAAAGCAATTATATCCACGCCACCATTAGGGGACATGCGCACAGTCTTGAAGCTACCCATGCGAATGATGAAGAGCTTTGTACATTCGTCATGTGCACGATAGGCAAACTGGCCCCGCAAGATCCGGCGGCGGCGTCCTATTAGATGCTCGAATTGTTCTATCTCCGAGGCACTAAGATAGTGGGGAAAGCACCGTCCTTGCACAATGCAGCTCGTGCAAGTTAAAACGGGAAACAAGTGGCTACTGGCTGTGGTGTCGGACGTACTCATGTGTGCTCCTCGCCCCCAGTAGTTGGCAGCTCGATAGTATAGTGGGCACTTGCTGGCGTTCCCCTCGTACGAACGCTTTCCTGTTACATGCTACAGATGATAGGTAGGTTGGTGGTCTAGTTGCATGACCAAATCTACGCCTCTGGTTGCAAGGACGATCGTCTTTCCCTGAATACGCTCGGGACCTTCATCAGCTTGCTTAGTGTGGCCAATATCCGCAAACTGCCGCGGTTAGTCTAGATAGGCGCATGCCCAGAAGGCGGGAAATTCTGACACTTAGGAACCGTATTTCCCAAGATCACGCTGTTCATCTCATCCATATCATTCTCTAATGAGAAAGATACCAAAGCATCTCAACGCAGGGACTGAAGAATTGGATAGACAGCAGAGCCGGGATGGGGAAGAAAATCAAGCGTGGGGCGTTTCCAGAGCCTTGATTCGCGAAGGAATATACGGACCATACTCCTATTGCTTGCTAAGGACATGGGAAAACTCCATTTATTTTTCTATTAGGATGATAAGACCTATAGCATAACAAGCTGGTTGCCTGTTCTACTCGATAAGAGCTGAGTTGCCTTGACCCAGTATGACGGACACTTTCGATAGGTATGATGTCCCCATCGGAGGTATTAAATGGCACGTGAACGACGGTTATTTTCTGAAGAGTTTAAGCTCGAAGCAGTCAAGCTGGCAGGCTAGCCTGGTGCAATTAAAGCAGGTATTGCCCGCGACCTCGGCATTGGCGCTAATTTTTAGGACGCTGGTGTCGAGAAGCCAATGTAGGCGGGCATGCAGGCGGCACAGGGAAGGTTGCTAGCCAAGATTATGAGCGCATTCGGCGTGAACTGGCGAAGGTTAAGATGGAGCGCGACATATTAAAAAAAGCGCTCGGCTACTTCGCAGCAGACATCAAGTGAAGTGCGGTTTATCGCCAAGCACCGAACCATAGCCCCTCATAAGTGGACATTAACGCGCAGCCCGATAACGAAATTGGTCCAACGCTTCATGTGCAAATTGTATCCACTCAAACAGATAGAGTGACTCCCACACCGTCTGATGCGGCTACCACTGCGCGAATGTTGATTTGCATCCAATTCTGGCCCATTTCTAGAATGATGCCCTCGGCTTGTGCCAGCGGCTGGTGATGAAGTGATTCGCTTTTCGAGCACATCAGGGGGAGAGAGCGCTGACGACACGAGGCCTCTATATCGGTCCCAGTGTACGCCGAGAGGAGCCCGAGTGAAGGCTGATTTCGGTCACGATCTCAACTCACTCTATTTTACTTTTACTTTTTTGCGTCCCATTATGATGCGCTGGGGAGCATTAATGTCCCCGGTAATTTGCTGACCGACAGATCCATGGATCGTCATCTGGACAGTGCGCTTGTGAGTTTGCGATGGCGGTGACGCGTCAGAGGTGCTTATCCCCTCAACCATACCGAGTAAGCGAGCCTTTCCAATTAGGTCAAGACTACGGAATCGAGCAAGTAATTGCTCCTCATCCAGGGAAAGTGTCTGGCCGCTTCTTATACCTGTCACGACAAATTGCACGTCAACACCTAAACGAGCAACTGCCTGCAAATAACCTGCGTCCGGGCGGCGTTCATCTTGTTCGTAAAACAATTGCGCACGGCGCTGCACGCCTCCTATGGCTGCAAATTCAGTTTGATTAAATCCCAGTCGGGTTCGTTCCGACTTGAGGCGTTCCCCAATTGTGTTCATAAAGACGCATAAATCGATTGACATGGGTCCATTTGGACTCTATATTGACGCCATTGCTAAGTGACGTGTACAACCAATTATCCCATATGCCTACCTTCTCCAAGCACGTATCCCGCCCCCACACCGATACTTCGGTGGCCGTTACCTTCCGCCTTGAAGCTGATGAAGAACAACGACTGGCTGAGCTGGCACGCCAGGATCTGCGCACGCGCTCGTCTTTTGTGCGCCTGTTGATATTGCGCGGCATGGCCGCCTACGACAAAGACGTCAAAGCCGAACGGGCTTGATCTTCGGAGGCTGCCATGTACGACGATCCCCGCAAAATCCGTCACCGCCGCATCGTAGTGCGCGTCAACGACGACAACTACGACATCATGAAAGCCCTGGCGCAGTACCAGGGTGAAAACCTGGCCACGCTGGCCCATGATCTGTTGATGCATCAGGCCATCGCCCTGGCGCAATCCTATTCGATGCCGATCTTATCCGAGCAGAACGTGCAAGCCAAGGCG
>NZ_MUXB01000193.1:0-326 GCF_001994935.1 Herbaspirillum sp. VT-16-41 | reverse complement strand
TAGATCAGATGATGGAATACGAGATTAAAGGATGTGACTGGATTGTATGCGTGTGATATTCAGATATAAGACGTGGCTTAGGCAGGTTTTGCAGGATTTACATTAAGTGCGTGGAAAAACGTCTGTTTTAGGTAGCGTTAGATAAGCCAATGCATACAGTCTTTGATTTTTTTTTTTTCAAGTAATTTTCGGGTTGCTTTAGGTCGTATGTCAGAATTAGGGTACGGGATGGTTTTTGGGTCGGACGTACAAAAACAGTTTTTCTTAAAACAGATTAAAGGCCGAGGGTATGTTGATAATGGGGATAATGTAATTTCTGAATTTTA
>NZ_MUXB01000263.1:0-351 GCF_001994935.1 Herbaspirillum sp. VT-16-41 | reverse complement strand
AGAGCAAAAAGCGGCCGGCGTACTGCCTGACGGCATGGATCAGCGTGCAGTTAACTACCTCTTTAAAACCCCCGGCGGTACGCTATACCACAGCGGTGACTCGCACTATTCCAACTACTATGCGAAACATGGCAACGAGTACCAAATTGATGTGGCATTGGGTTCCTACGGCGAGAACCCGCGCGGCATTACCGACAAAATGACCAGCGCCGACATACTGCGTATGGCGGAAGCGCTAAATACAAAAGTCGTGATCCCATTCCACCACGATATCTGGTCTAATTTTCAGGCCGATCCACAAGAGATTCGTGTTCTGTGGAACATGAAAAAAGACCGCTTACAGTATGGCTT
>NZ_MUXB01000262.1:0-253 GCF_001994935.1 Herbaspirillum sp. VT-16-41 | reverse complement strand
CAGAGCATCCAGAGCTAGAAATATCGTGCCAAAGTTGCCAAGTTCCTGTAGTAATAAAGCTGGTCCGGCCTTAATAATTTCCTCAATCCCCGGGCCAATCGCGAAACTAAATTTCGCAACCAATAAACTTGCCGACAAAACTACAATAGAATCAGATCGGACGAGCGAAGTGTAGGGAAAGAGAATAGATCAAGGCGGACGCAGAATCATAAAGAAAAAAAGAAAGAAAACAACACACAGAGAGCAGAACATA
>NZ_MUXB01000261.1:0-253 GCF_001994935.1 Herbaspirillum sp. VT-16-41 | reverse complement strand
CGATATATGCCTCCAATAAGTGCGGATACCATATGACCAAAACCACCTACTATTGCCCCTGGTACCGCTCCAAAAAATGCTCCGGCAAGTATCGCGGGAAAGACATCTAATGCAATACTTCCGATAATAGCGGGGATTTTAATAGCCGCTCCGATAACAGATAGGGCAATAAATAAGGCAATTAAGCTCATTTTTCTTATATTCATTTCCCTCACTACCCCATTTTAATAGTTTGATTTATTCCATACCAAAT
>NZ_MUXB01000260.1:0-322 GCF_001994935.1 Herbaspirillum sp. VT-16-41 | reverse complement strand
GCATATGATTAGGAGTATAAGAGGCTGTGTCTTTTTCAAGCAGAAGTCGGCATACGAAATGAGTGACTGTGCTGGAGTTACAGATAGCCTTCATCCCACAGCGGGTGATATTTCAGGCCGTGTTTTTGCAGATACTGCTACACCGTCCGGTTATCCCAGTCGCTAATCGGCAGCACTTTGAAAACACCGCGCTGAATATCCAGCACAGCCCGGTTGGCACGCGCTCGGTCGAGCGTCGTGTAGGGATAGCCTGCAGCTCTCGGTGTTCGCCCTCTCATTACCATACACACGACACAACTATCCACCTCTCCACTATCATACC
>NZ_MUXB01000091.1:0-8677 GCF_001994935.1 Herbaspirillum sp. VT-16-41 | reverse complement strand
GGATTTGCCGTCCATGGAATCCATACTGTCCATGCTATCCATGCTCGACATCGAGTCCATGCCGCTCATGGACGACATACCCGCCATCGCACCGTGATTCATGTGGCCCATGGCCCCATGATCCATGCCGGCCATGGAAGACATGTCGCCCATCATGTCACCCATGCTGAGCCACTCCGGCTTGTCGACTGCCGGCACCGGTGCTGCGAGCCCCGCACGCGTGGCCAGCGTGCCGCGAGCGTAGCCGCTGCGCTCCATCGTCTGCGCAAACACGGTATAGGCATCTTCCTTGGGCTCGACGATCACGTCACAGGTTTCGCCTGGGCCGAAGCGGAATTCGTCCACGCTCACCGGCTCGATATCCACACCGTCCACCTGAACCACCTTCAATTTCAGTCCAGGAATTCGTACGTCATAGAAGGTGTTGCCGGATCCATTGATACAGCGCAGGCGGACTTTCTCGCCAGGCTTGAACAATGCAGTCCAGTTGCCTGCGGGCGTAACGCCGTTAGCGAGGAATGTCAGAACAGCTGCGGACAAGTCCCCCAAATCCGTGGGATTCATGCGCATCTCATTCCACATCGCACGATTATCCATGGCCGCCTTCACGCCATCTTTGCGTGCGTCGCGGACAAAATCCCCAGCCGTCACACGGTTCAGATTGTAGATATCCCCTTGTTTTTTGAGTTTGGAGAGTACGGACATTGGATTTTCATCCATCCAGTCGGAGAACAAGATCACATGTTCCCGGTCGGCCAGCTTTTTTCCGGCGTCAATGGGGTCGATGACGATCGCGCCATACATCCCGGTTTGCTCCTGCATCCCCGAGTGGGAGTGATACCAGTAGGTGCCACTTTGCTTCACCTTGAATTTGTAGGTGAAGGTCTCTCCGGGGGCGATACCAGCAAAGCTGATCCCAGGCACACCGTCCATCTGGAACGGCAAGATAATGCCGTGCCAGTGAATCGAGGTATGTTCGCGCAGCTTGTTGGTGACGTTGATCGTGACCATCTCGCCTTCTTTCCAGCGCAAGGTAGGTCCCGGCAGGGAGCCATTGATCGTCGTAGCGACGGTCTGCTTACCTGTGAAATTGACAGGGGATTCCGCAATCACCAGGTCAAACACGTTACCTGTAAGAACGGGCGCTGCGGAGGGGCTCGCCGTGGTTTCGGTAGCTTGAGCCACCGCTTGCATGGCACGCGACGACAGTCCCAGAAGGACACCTCCAGCGGCCAGCCCTTTGACAAAACGGCGGCGGGAATTCAAAGGGAACGATGAGCTCGACATAGGATAAAACTCTCCGAAATGGGGATATGGCGCTGATGATAAGTAGCGCTGGCGCTCAGTCGGATTACCCGCGCATTACATTCCTGTAATGATTGCGTCATCTTTGCGAACTCGACGTACCATGTATCCATCTTCTTATGTGTTCTCAAAATGAAACTTCTTGTGGTCGAAGATGAGCCCAAAACGGGCGAATACATTCAGCGTGGACTTACCGAAGCCGGGTTCGTTGTCGATTTGGCAAAAAATGGCTTGGACGGTTACCATCTGGCCATGACCGAGCCGTATGACCTGGTCATCTTGGATGTCATGCTGCCCGACGTGGATGGCTGGCGTATCGTCCAGTCCCTTCGTGATGCCCAAAAGACGGTCCCTGTCTTGTTCCTGACGGCGCGGGATAGCGTCTCCGACAGGGTCAAGGGGCTGGAAATGGGGGCAGACGACTATCTCGTCAAACCATTTGCCTTTTCTGAACTGCTGGCCAGGGTACGCACCTTGCTGCGCCGGGGTAGCAACGTGGTACTGCAAGATCGTTTGACGGTCGCAGACTTGGTGCTCGATCTCCCTCGACGCAGCGCCAGCAGAGGTGGCCGAAAGCTGGTGCTCACAAGCAAGGAGTTTGCGTTACTGGAGTTCTTGGCACGGCGTCGCAGTGAGGTGCTGCCTCGTTCACTGATTGCCTCCCAGATCTGGGACATCAATTTCAACAGTGACTCGAACGTCATCGATGTGGCCATCCGGCGCCTGCGCGCCAAGGTAGATGACGGCTTCGAGCACAAGCTGATTTTGACAGTACGAGGGGTGGGATACATTTTGGATGACGCTGACGCGCCCGGGAGCGCCGCGTGATTCGCCAACGGTCCCTGACCGTCCGTCTCACGGCGCTGTTTGCGCTGGCATCTACGGCCGTCCTGGTCGGTCTTGGGCTGCTCATCATGTCCACCGTGGCCAAGCACTTTACCGACCAAGACGAACAGCTGCTAGAAAAGGAGCTTGAACTCATCCGCATGGTAGTCAACGAGCGCGGTGCTGGTGCCATCACCAGTACCTTTGGCGAAGCATTGCACAACCACCCGGGCTTTTTCGTTCACATCAGCTCGATCGACGGCCGGCCTATGTATTCGACCCTTGCCGACGCGACCCAGCCAATCCTGGCGGCAGCCAAGCGTGTAGCCAGCGGTCATTCGTTCGCGGTCAATGCAGGCCAGCATCAGGAATTTCAGGCCATTAAAGCCTACTTGAAAGACGACAAAAGCAGCGAGCAACTGCAAGTCATTGTTGCCGTCGATACGGAAATCCATGACCACTTCATGCGCAATTTCCAGACGACGTTGATTTTGTATGTGGCGGGATCCGCGGTGATTGTGGTCTTGCTCAGCTGGTGGGCCGCCCGGCGCGGCTTAGCCCCGCTACGAGCGATGTCGGACAAAGTGCAAGCCGTCTCTTCGCATAACTTTGGGGAGCGCATGCCCATCGAGACCTTGCCGGTTGAAATCGCCGACCTGGCGGCCAAGCTGAACGCCATGTTGGAACGTCTCCAGCAAGATTTCCATCGCATCACCAACTTTTCGACCGATATCGCCCACGAGCTGCGTACGCCTATCACAAACTTGCTCACGCAAACGGATGTGGTCTTGACTCAGCAGCGCACCAATGAGGCCTACCGGGACACACTTTCCTCGAATGCCGAGGAATTGCAGCGGCTCGCCAGAACCATCTCCGACATGCTGTTCCTGGCCCAGACGGAAAACGGTATCAGCCTGCCCAGCTATGAGCCGCTCAAGCTCCAGGACGAAATTACCGAGCTTTTAGACTTCTATGATGCCTTGGCAGAAGAAAAAGGCGTGAATCTACAGTTGACGGGCGATGCCATCGTCCGGGGGGATCGCTTGATGGTCCGCCGCGCGTTGAGCAACCTGATCTCCAATGCCATGCGCTACACGCCAGCGGCTGGAAGCATCGCGGTATCGATCGTCAGGTCTGAAGGCGACGTGCTGGTAGCCGTCGAGAATGACGGCCCCGAAATCCCGGAGGAGCATCTTCCTCACTTGTTTGACCGGTTTTACCGAGCAGACAAGTCCCGCACCAAGCTTGATACCGATTCCGCTGGACTGGGCTTATCCATCACGCAGGCCATTATGCGGGCCCACCAGGGGAACGTCACCGTACGCTCGTCACAGGGGAAAACGCGCTTCACGCTGCGATTCCCTAATATGACGCTCTAGCAGCGTCTCCAGTGCTGTCCTGACGATCTATGCGATGGTCTCTCCTGCAGAGGCTGGAGGCAATTCACGAAAAGCGTAGCAATTAGCCTTAGCGTCATTGAGGGCGTGGTGCTCGGGCAGCTTATTCTGCTTGTGGAACTCGTACCGCAATAGCTCATTGATACGGTCAGCAACAAGCCGGCGCCGACACCATGGCGGCACCCGTCCATCCAACACATCGTAGAAGAGATCCCAATCCGTCTGGTAGTCGTAGCAAATGAAGACTTCTTGGTCCTTCGGCCGTACCAGCCTGAGCCAATTGGTCATCTGCAGGTAGAGTTCATCCTTGGTCATTTCCGCATGTGGTGCGTATCCCAGGAGCGGAAGGACGGCGGCCTTGACGAATTCGCTGCATTCCCGAACCTCGTAGGGAAGCTCGGCGTAAAACTCCTCGCCGCTTTGTGCGACCAGGCCGATGCTGATCAACTGCGGATCGAGAAAATCGGTGAACTCGGTGTCGATGAATACGTTGAATGACATCCTCTGGTCCTTTACGAAACAACCGTGCTGGCTTGACGCTGGTCCGCAAGCGTGGCATGTCCCAATACCCAGGGCATCAGCTTGGCGATATTGATTGCATCATCCAACCCGCGATGATGTTTCCCCTCTCGGCTGATTCCGCTCAGCGCGCACGCTCGGACCATGCCCACTTCCTTGCCGATGCGCTGGGCTTTCGCAAACAGTCGCTTGGCATTCTGGTGGGGCATGGTCAAGGGCATTGCGATCCCGTGGCGCTGGGCGTCCCTGGTCAGTTGCTTGTGATCGTAGTTTCCCCAGCTCATCCAGACGGTATCTGACGACACCACGTCGTTGACGAAGGCCCGCAGCGCCTGCGCGGCGACGGGAAGCAGTGGTGCCTGATCCACTTCTTCTTGCGTGATGCCGATCAACTGCTTGCAAAATGGTGTGAGTATCGGTCGCGCCAGCGGCCTGACCAAGTGCTGAAACCGCTCAAGCACCACGCCACCTTCGGTGGCCCAGCAGGCGCCGATTTCAATGATTTCCATCTCTTCCGGTGGGATGCTGCCGTCATCCGAACAGGTCGCTTCCAGGTCGACTACGAGAATTCTTCCCACATGATCCTCTTGATAATAGATATGGTCAGGCTCGGAGGCCAATTTCGCATGCGAAATTCCCCGCCTTTAGTGACTAAAGGGCAGTTGCGTTCGCAACTTGAGCCGGCTCAATTTCGAACTAGCTGGTAGCTATCAGCTAGCCGAAAAGTGTTTACTGTTGAATTTTCGGCTGATGCGCGCGGAAAATATTCGGCCATTCATTGAGCGAGATGGGCGCGTGGTCACTGCGACAGCATCGTCTTTGATGGAGAAGAACACTCGTTGACCAATCTTCCAGTCCATCAATGCCTTCGGCCATGAGACTTTGCCGCCGCGTTCGAGGATGGTTGAGTAGGTTTGACGTTTTTTCATGGCCGGCAAGGGATCCCAAATATACAAAGTTGATAGGCCGATAGCCACGATTTGAGCCATTTCATGCCACAGTTTAGTGCATCTCGTGCCCATAATTTATTCATGTCGTGATGCGAGGTAGAGCAAGGTATTCAGGATAAGCGAGAGCGTGAAAACTTGCCATTGACAATGACGTCGCGGCTGATGCAATGTCCCGGAAGCCGCAACATCTCACTACGCTCTCTCAATGAGTTCGCCTTTGAACGACTCCGCCAAGGAAACCTCGCACCATGGCCAGTATCGAACGAACCGCGTATCCAAGATTTCCACGGACGCTCACGCTTAAAGACCTTCAGACAACCTTCACGCCCCGTCCGGAAGAAGCAGAATGGGCGCAGAGTTTTGCCAGATTGCCAGCACGTAGGCTGGCGTTGCTGGTCAATCTGAAGTGCTTTCAATTCCTCCGATATTTCCCGCCCATCGATTCCATTCCAGGCGAGGTAGTTGAGCATATATCGGCCTGCCTCGGGATGCAGCCGGTGTTGAAGATATCGTATCCCGACACGGACACCTCTCCTTATCGACACCACAAGGCGATACGCGCTCTCCTCGGGGTCAAGACCTATGACCAGGTCAAGACAAAGGCGCTTGCCATTGACATCGCCGAACGGGCAGCCGCTGTCGTGGACACGCGCGTTGATATCATCAACATCACGATTGAAGAGTTGGTCCGGCTGGGATACGAATTGCCGGTGTTCAGTACCCTGGACAATATTGCTGAACAGGCCCATGCGCGAGCAGAATCTATCTTTTATACCGAGATAGGAAAGCGTCTTTCAACTACGCAGAAACGCTGGCTCGACGGGCTGCTCGAAACAGATTTGCCACAGCGCAGAACCCTCTATCATCAGATAAAGCGATCGGCAAAGAAAGCCTCCAGAAAGCATCTTGATCTCGTAATTGACCAACTCAATTGGCTTGAGTCGCTACCCGATGCCAGCGAACTGCTGCACGATGTGCCTGCTAACAAGCTGCGACATTTGTCGGAGCGTGCGGCTGTTCTGGATGCCGCCGAAATGAAGGACTACCGGCCGCAAAAGCGCTACACCCTCATTCTTGCTTTGATATGTCATATGCGTGTGGGTGCCCGTGACGATATCGCCGAGATGTTTATTCGCAGGATAGGCGCGATACACAAAAGTGCCCGAGAGGAACTACTTGTTCTGCAGGCCAAGCAACGAGAACTAAGTGAGGATCTCGTCGCCACATTGGAACAGGTTGTCGAGATTCTAGCTGAGGGCTTGGAGGACGCCCCTACAGGAAAACGCATCCGTGAACTCTTGGCCCCACATGGAAGCCTTGATCGCTTACAAGGCGACTGCGAGGCCATCCGCGTGTGGAGCGGTGGCAATCATCTTCCTTTATTGTGGAAACCATACAAATCATGGAGGTCGGCGATGTTCCAGATGGCTAAGGTATTGGTGTTCACCCCGGCCACTCAAGACAAAACACTGTTGAAGGCCTTGGAAGTCGTTTTGGAAAACGAACATCGCAAGGCTGAATGGATCAGCGACGAAGTCGATCTATCCTTTGCGTCGGAACGCTGGCGCAAGCTGGTGCGGCGCTCCCATGGCCTCGGGAACCCCACCAATCGGCGTTATCTTGAGGTGTGTGTTTTCTCGCACCTGGCCAGCGATTTGCGCAGCGGGGACATGTGTATCGAGGGTGCCGGCACATTTGCTGATTATCGGGATCAGTTACTTCCCTGGAGCGAATGCGAGGCGCTACTCGCTGACTATTGCGATCGAATCAGCATCCCCAGCACCGCCGACAGCTTTGTCGATCACTTAAAGAATTTGTTGGCAGACACCAGTTCGCAAGTCGACAACGAATTTCCCAATCACGCAGGTGACGTCACAATCAGCCCCAATGGCGAACCAACATTGCGGCGAGTCACGGCACGAGAAATCCCGGCTTCGGCCATCGCGCTCCAGGCGGCCATCGAAAATCGTCTGGTGCCGCGTAATCTGCTCGATATCTTGGCTAATATCGAACACTGGACCGGCTTTACTCGGAATTTTGGGCCCCAGTCAGGCGATGACCCCAAATTGAGGAATGCGAGAGAGCGATATCTTCTCACCGTCTTCGCGATGGGTTGCAACCTGGGACCGCACCAGGCAGCACGGCACCTTTCCAACGGCGTCACGCCTCACCAGCTTTCCTATGTCAATCAGCGTCACATGAGCCTTGAGCAGCTAGATAGCGCCTGCCGCGACCTGACCGAGCTCTACCTGCGGCTGGAACTGCCCAAACTGTGGGGCGACGGTAAAAAGGTAGCCGCCGACGGCACGCAATATGATTTCTACGAGCAGAACATGCTGGTGGGTATGCATTTCCGGTACCGCAAGATGGGTGCAGTTGCGTATCGACATGTTGCAGACAACTACATTGCGAATTTCCGCCACTTCATACCGCCGGGTATGCTGGAGGCAATCTATGTGATCGAAGGGCTGCTTAAAGCGGGCCTGAGTGTGCAACCAGACACGGTCTACTCGGATACACACGGGCAATCGGAGGTGGTCTTTGCGTTCACGTACTTGAACGGGATCCAGTTGATGCCCCGAATCCGCAACTGGAAGGATCTGAAATTCTATAAGGCGGAGAAAGGAACACGATATAAGCACATTGATCGGCTATTTAGCGATGTCATCGACTGGAAGCTCATTCGGAACCACTGGAAGGACCTCATGCAGGTCGCTATCTCAATCCAGCAAGGGCGCGTTGCATCACCCATGCTATTGCGCAAGCTAAGCCACGACGGTCGCCATAACCGGCTTTTTGCGGCATCTCGCGAACTGGGGCGAGTTCTTCGTACGGTCTATCTCTTGCGCTGGATTTCTCAGAAGGAAATGCGTCAGGAGGTCACTGCAACAACGAACAAGATCGAGTCTTATCATGCATTCACCAAATGGCTGGACTTCGGGGGTGACGTCATCACGGAGAATGATCTGAATGAGCAGCAGAAGCGGATTCGCTATATTGATCTAGTAGCGTCGGCGGTGATCTTGCAGAACACGGTCGACATGATGCGCATTATTCAAGAACTGTACGCTGAGGGTGAAAACATCGCCGTAGAAGATGCAGCGTTCATGAGCCCGTACGGCACCACGGGGGTCAAGCGGTTTGGCAATTACCATCTCGACCTGAAACGGCCGCCAGAGGCATGGTTAAAAGAATCGCTGTTCCGGCAGGCGGCAAAACGCGCGAGGGAACAAGCGACTAAGGACGCAGAAGGAGCAGCATGACAATGCATCACCGAACTACACTGAGCGCATACGGGCTAGTCGATGCACAGGCCTTAACCGAACTGGAGGAGGGGTTCGATACATCCGCCATCCTTCGGATGGTCGACCAGCTTGACGACATGGTCGATCAGCTGCGCTCTGAGGATGGTTTGCGCGACGAATTGCTGAGACTGCACGGTATGGCACACACCGTCATCAACGGCGCCGGAATTTCCGTTACTACGGGGGAGGACACCATCACAGAAGTTGCCTTCGACACCGTCGCCAGTATCCATAGCCTCCGCGCCACTATGCAGTCGTGGCTTCTGATACTAGAGCCGCTGGAAAAGCTGACGCCCAAAGATTAGGCATAAAAGTCGGTTTCTATATTACTTTTAGGCTTATATCCGAAAATTTGCTTTATCTCGGCTGGCTCCCA
>NZ_MUXB01000123.1:0-1044 GCF_001994935.1 Herbaspirillum sp. VT-16-41 | reverse complement strand
ACTAGTTCATCAAAGGTTAGACCTTCTTCTATTTTCCTTCCAGATTCATGCAATAGTAAAGCAATACCACAAGAAGCTGTTTTCGTGTTGATCACTTCTATTTGCCGATTAGGTTCTTCTTCAAGAATCATGTTTTTTCCTGCAACCGCATTTTCATATGAACTACTTAAGCCTCCTGAAATGCTTAGCATTAAGATTGGTTTGTTTGGATCCATTTCTTTATAGTATTGATAAAAATCATTTGGACTTGGTGTTGATGAGCGCGGTAGTTCTTTTAAATCTTTAATTTTTTTAAAGAGTTTTTGTGACTCAACTTGATCCGAATTATATTGTTCATCACTAAAATGTAAATACAGTGGGACAATTTTAATATGCAATGATTCTTTTAACCAATTCGGAATATCTGCCCCACCATCCGTCATTAATTGTATATTCATGTATTCACCTACTTATATAAGTTAGAATTATTTATTACTCTTTTTAGATATCGTAACGCTGTTTTTTCTTGAGGTGCTTAATATAAATAAAAACAGACCAAAAATAACAATCGTACCGCCTAATAGTTGGGACCAAATCATGGTTTCCTTAAGTATAATGTATGCTAATAATGTTGCAGCAATTGGTTCGAAAACAATGGCCATGGATACAGTCGAGTTATTTAGCCATTTTATTGCCCAATTAAATAAAGAAACTTATCGCCCTATTAAGTGTTTTATTTATTGGCTCGCTCGCTTTCTCTAATAATATCATCGCATTTATGCTGCACTCTTTACCTGCTTTCATGGGGTGCGTCTTGTTAAGCAGCGGTGAAATAACATTGCGGATTGTCTACGCTTTTGCGCTGCCCATTATCGGGATTGCTATTCAGCATGTGATTCAAAAGCGTAACGACAACTTCTCACAGGCTTTGATGTATCGCCTGATGCAGGAGCGCAAAACGCTGAACGATTTAAGTATGCTGGATCCGCTTACGGGGCTCTACAACCGACGTGGTCTGCAAAACAAGCTCGATAATCTGCTGGCGCTTGATGACGGTACGCGTTT
>NZ_MUXB01000257.1:0-354 GCF_001994935.1 Herbaspirillum sp. VT-16-41 | reverse complement strand
GTCGCCACCTCCTGCCTCAAGGCCGGCAAGGTGCAGAAGCTCGGCGCCTGAGCGTCGCGGCGGGCCCGCGCCCGCATCGCTCGAAGGCCCCCGTCCATCACGGACGGGGGCCTTCGTCTTTTCCGCCGTCTGGCCCACAGTCGCGTCCGCCGTCCGTTCCACGCTGCCCCGGTCGAGGCCGATGTCGGGCAGGCCCCTCAGGTGAGCCAGTCGCGGATCTGCTGCTGCACCCCGGCAGCGGTGTCCGCGTAGAACTCCGCCTCCTCACCGCCGGCGGCGGCGACCCGGCGGAAGTGGGCGGAGGTGAAGAACGCCTCGTGCAGCACGTGCGCAGCCCGGCGGCGCAGCATGGCC
>NZ_MUXB01000252.1:0-355 GCF_001994935.1 Herbaspirillum sp. VT-16-41 | reverse complement strand
GCCCGGGCACGGCCGCGCCGGGCGTCCTGAGCGGCGGAGCGCAGAGCACGGGCCAGGTCCGCGCCGGCCAGTTCCGCCAGCACCGCGGACTGCCCCAGGGCCTCGAACTCCTCCGGCAGTGCAGCGGCCGCGACGGGGGCGGGAACTCCGGAGCGCAGCGACGACGCGGCGCGGCCCAGTGCCTCGGCATCCGGACCGGGGGTGAGCGACTCGGCCACGGCCTCCATCGCCCGGGCCAGCGGTAGTCCCGACTCCAGTGCCCCGGCGATCAGTTCCACCACCACCGAGGGATCCACGCGTCCGGTGACCGGTGGATCGGCCCGGCTGATCAGGCGGCGCCCTGGGCACCATCCGG
>NZ_MUXB01000273.1:0-355 GCF_001994935.1 Herbaspirillum sp. VT-16-41 | reverse complement strand
GGCGAGATCGTTCATGGGAAGGCTCCTCCGTCAAGGCCGGGGGCGGGCAGCTTCGCCCGCTCCGATGGGCCGGCCCCCGGGGGCGCACACGCCGGATTCCACGGAGGTTTATCGGTCCACTTCCTGGAAGGTTAGGCGAACTGGGTCACATTGTCCAAGGATGAGCACAGGACAGGCCTACCGGGGGGTCGAGAACCTCATAGCAGCGGCAGCAGTTCCTCCCACACGGCCCGCAGGATCTCCGCACCGGGTACGCCCTCGAGGTGCGAGGTGATCGCCACGCACGCATTCTGCTCGGGCAGGATCACGAGGAACTGGCCGAAGGCACCGTCGGCCCTCCAGGAGCCGGGCACCG
>NZ_MUXB01000251.1:0-355 GCF_001994935.1 Herbaspirillum sp. VT-16-41 | reverse complement strand
TTCTTTAGCAATTTCCTTCATATTAGGATCATCTTCAGATTCACCTATTACTTCGACACCTTGTTCTTCCAATTGTTCATAGAACTCATCCATTTGATCTGATTCAATCTCAAAATTAGATAAACGGTCCGCAACCTCTTCATATGCTAAAGTTCCCCGTTTTTTTCCTAATTCCATTAAACCCTCTTTAATTTGCTCAAGAGTTTGTTCAGTTTCTTTAATTTGTTGTGATTGTTCTTTATCAGCCATGAGTCCCCCTCCTTCCAATTCCATAGAAAAAATTAATTTGTGCGTTTCAATTGCTTTTTAATTTCAATAATTTGCATTGCAATTTGGGCAGCTTTTAATGGATCAC
>NZ_MUXB01000169.1:0-355 GCF_001994935.1 Herbaspirillum sp. VT-16-41 | reverse complement strand
CCGAGCTGCAGCGGCAAGACGCGCTGGGGGCACGCAGGTGGAGCGAGGGCGACATCGATCCGGACGAGAGCGTCAGCCACTGGAATGAAGCGATCGGGGCGGTCCTGGAGAACGACGGGGGGGCGCTGCTGCAGATGGCAGCGATCCACCAGCCCCCGCCGGACCTGCGGATCCCCGTCACCTTTGCCTCCACCCAGCTGGCGCTGGCGCTGACGGGATGGATCGCGGCGAAGGTGGGCGAGGCCAACCCGGTGCGGGCCTCCCTGCGTGTGGTGATCGGTGGCGCGCTGGCCCTGGGGGTCACCTTCGCGATCGGATCGTTGCTCGGCCAGTCGGGCCTGAACATCTGAGCTGG
>NZ_MUXB01000171.1:0-355 GCF_001994935.1 Herbaspirillum sp. VT-16-41 | reverse complement strand
TGGAACAAAATAAACTTGTTTCAGTCTGGGTTCGAATAATAATCGAATATAGAAACGTATCTAAAGACTTCGTGGCTATAGTTAATACACAACAAGCAATAAAACGTCTTGATTTTATTATGTATGGCCGCGTTAATATAATGAAATTACCCAACCTGGATTTTTTGAGACTTTAACTGTATATCATTGTACCATAAATGTATATATGTTAATATATTCATATAAGGATAATCAATTTATAATTATATTCTGTATGAGATGATGCAAGGGGGTGAGGGAATAAAATGGAGGAATTTGGAAATGAAAATGGTCTTACTCAAGATTTAGATAGCGAAACAATATGTATCGTATCACA
>NZ_MUXB01000245.1:0-9080 GCF_001994935.1 Herbaspirillum sp. VT-16-41 | reverse complement strand
CGCCTTGGCTTGCACGTTCTGCTCGGATAAGATCGGCATCGAATAGGATTGCGCCAGGGCGATGGCCTGATGCATCAGCAGATCATGGGCCAGCGTGGCCAGGTTTTCACCTTGGTACTGGGCCAGGGCCTTCATGATGTCGTAGTTGTCGTCGTTGACGCGCACCACGATGCGGCGGTGACGGATTTTGCGGGGATCGTCGTACATGGCAGCCTCCGAGGATCAAGCCCGTCCGGCCTTGACGTCTTTGTCGTAGGCGGCCATGCCACGCAAGATCAGCAGGCGCACAAAGGACGAGCGGGTGCGCAGATCCTGGCGTGCCAGCTCAGCCAGTCTTTGCTCTTCATCAGCTTCAAGGCGGAAGGTAACAGCCACCGAAGTATCGGTATGGGGGCGGGATACGTGCTTGGAGAGGGTAGGCATATGGGATAATTAGTTGTACACGTCACTTAGCAATGACGGCACTTTATCACTCAAACGAGTGATTCGCAAACATTTTTAATCCAAATGAGTGACTTTTCTGACCGTCTAAAAGAAGAGCGAAAACGCCTAGGGCTCAACCAAGAGGAATTTGCAGCGCTTGGGGGAGTTAAAAAGGGCGCGCAATTTAATTATGAAAATGGGAGCCGTGCACCAGATACCGACTATCTGTTCTCTATCGCACTGGCTGGAGTGGATCTAGTGTATTTGATGACTGGTGAGCCATCGGCGAGCACCATGTCAGACGATGAAAACGAGTTGTTGGCTGGCTATCGGAAGTTGGATCTTCGTGCGAAGGCCCGTGTTCTTGGTGTAGTCGAGGGAGCGAGCGATGCCGATACTCTTCCGTCCGCTCCAAAAAATCGATCAAACATAACCATTCACGGAGGCGTCGGACAACAAATCCACGGGGAGACCTTTAAGAAGGTCGTGGGCCCTCAGATGGTCAAAGCCCCATCTAAGAAAAAGTCATGAAATGGAGTAGTGCCTCTTCGATGTGATAGATGGCTGCGTTGAGGGTTATTTTTACGAAGTAGGGTGGTAATGGTAGGGAAAATTAATATTCGCGGAAACGTTTCTCAGCTCATCAATGGGAATGTGCATAGTATCAGTGGCCCAACGACCATTGGTACTCGGAATTCGAGTGAAGTAATAGACGCGGAAGATCCTCCACGGATCACTGAATTCCAGCGGAAAAGAATCAACGTATTAGTGAAAGAATTGTCTGCCATTTCCGGTGAAAAGGAAGTCGAAATTTATAAGGTCTTTATGAAAGACTTTGGAATTCGATATTTCCGGGAGCTCCCGATTGAGCATTATTCGACCGTGAAAGAAACGCTAGAGGAATGGATTTCGGCTGGTGCTGCCAAAGCAGGTCCGGTTGCGGTACCAGAGGTGGTGAAAGCACACAGTGAAAGAGTGCAACATCAACTTGGATGTCCGGCTTGCATTGAAAAGGACGCATCTTTCGGACGTGCTCTAAGGGCTATATTTGCACTGGCGGTCTTGGCGTTTTTGCTCTCGCTATTATGCGGATGGCTGCTCTATAAGATGCCTGTTTCTTGAGTTGCGTCCAAGTTGACTCCTATTTGAAGTAAATGAATTCCTCAATCATCCTGGTCCAGCCTAGGGGGCTGGTAATCCAGGAGAGGGCCAGTTCTGCGAGGAAACCAACACATCGGATAGTTTTGGCTTAAGAGACCGCCGAAAAGCCATACGTCAATCTGCTCATACAACTATGCAGAACAAACTCATAGAGATGTTTTTTCTATGTTAGGTACCGAACAGTTCGGTACAAGCCAAATCGTTACCTTAATCTACTGAACATCTGTTCAATCAATTCCCTTCTAGTCAAAGTCGGCAAGAGCTTGTCCGGAAGTCTCGAATCCAGTCCCGTCTGTCTTCATCTGTTCGACAAGGAGTTCATATGCTCACCTACGAAACTGCTGGTAGCGATGGTAGCTTCTGCTACCGATTGGAGTACTCGCAGTGTGATGCTGGCTGGTTTCTCGAGTCCATGCTGGTGAAACGAGGCGGTGAATCGATACTGTTGAAGCGCGGGCCAAAGACTGTTTATCGTACAGAGGCGCTAGCCATTGCCTACGGAATCAATAGTTGCGAGGCCATTGTTAGCAGTTTCACGCTTGGAGCTTTGAGTTGGAGCGAATACAGGAATTCTCACGGGCAGTTACCTTGATTGGGCCGCTCATTCCTTGCCATCCAGGTTTCTTTTCCCCATGTTTTTACGAATTATTCCGGCCGGTTGCCAGATGAGAATCACCCAAGAATCAATTCGATTTTCTCCTTTCGAAAACGAAAAGTTGCGTCCAAAGGCATCATCCAGCTCCGCATTTCTTGCAGTGTTGAGTAGAGCTTTTCTTTGGACACCTATGTGCTCGCTTGCGGTATGGCTATCGGTAGAATAGGCGGGCCATTGGGCTATCCATAGAATGCCACGTTCAAAAGAAGGGGCCCTCTTGTCCTCACCCCTTTAACCTCATCTACGATTTCTTGCCATCCGTTTTGTGAGATGTCGAGTGCCCTTGCTTCTTCGTCATGGTCGAATATTGGCCGCCTGCGACCGGGTCGCCGTCGTTATCGCGGCTGGACTTGACGGTCTTGCCGCTACTCTCTCCCGCGACCGCCAATTTTTGATAAGTGCTGGTGTCTTTGCTGCGTTGATTTTTGCTAGACATGTCATTTCTCCTTGAGTGTCGGTTGGCAATTCGTCTGCGCTTCTAATATCGCTACGCCGACGATGAGACATGCTGTTCCTATTAAAATTCAGCGGATGTAGGTGCAAGGCTTATGTCGCTGTAGTCATACAGGCTATGCGCAAATTCATTTACGCCATTGGTTCGTAAGGGATATGGAACTGCATCCTCTATGGTTGTCAGCGCACATACCAAAAGCTTTTTATGGATTATCGTGAATGTTGAATCGCGGCGGGATATCGACCGTAGAAACGCTCGTCGCTCTTCAGAGGAGTTCGCTGTCTTTATGCCCCCTGGTCACCGCGGCACTTTTGTCGTCTATCGATAAAGCGTGGCAGCCCATACGTTAGCTCGCATATATGAGCTCAAAGAATTAAAAAGATGCTCGTGGAAAAAATATAAAAATTCTTTCTTAATGTTCGGTGGCGAACAGATTAAGAATGTCCGAGCAGGCGATGCTTCGTCTTGCAGTAAGCGTGAATGGCGTATGGCTTGCAACGGCGTCAGCACTGTTCATTCAGATAAGCGCGTCGTTCCTGGATATTCCCAAGGCTCCAAGAAGAATCAAATCGTAGCAGTTCGCTTTCCACTATCTTTGCCACATTCAACCTAGAGGTCACTCAATGAAAAATGTCATTTCAGGGGTATTCCTATCCGCTTCCTTGATGCTGTCCAGCGCCGCTGTCCATGCATCGACCGACATCAACAACACTTCCACGATCACTTTCAACGGGCCCAGCTCGTCGATTGGTGCCTCATATGGAGACGGCACCAGCGGCAAGACTTTCACCGAGAATTTCACTTTCGCGCAGGGTACCGTCTTCAACGTTTCGTCCGCGGTGATCTCGATCGCACTGGACTCCATGTCGGGGCTCAACATCAGCAGCTTCACTCTGAGCGGAAACGGCGTGACCGCGACTGGGCATCTGACTTCCAGCACAGGCTTGCAGACATGGACCTTGCATGCCTCCAATCTTACCTCCGGGCTGTACACCCTATCAGCAATCGGCAAGGTCACGGGTACTAGTGGCGGAAGCTTCGGAGGCAACATCAGCGTGGCCGCGGTTCCGGAGAATTCCACTGTGGCAATGATGCTGGCTGGGCTTGGCATAGTCGGCTTCGCTGCCTTGCGCCATCGTCGCAAATCGAAGATGCATGGGGCAAATTCGACCGGCCTCGTGCCGGTATAAAAGGCAAAGCGGAAGAACTTTGAAACTGCCCATGCGGGCAGTTTTTTTATGCTGAACGCTTCCATGTGTCCGGTATCGAACATCTGTGAATCCCAAGTCTATCGTTATTTTCCGATCGGCACTCAATCTCCCTTGCCCCAATTGGATTGCAGCATGTCTAATTCAAATCTTCCATTAAAGAATCATCTTCTGGCCGCGTTGGCACCGGACGTGCAGCATCGCCTGCTTCCCCAGCTGGAATGGATTTCTCTTCCCTTGGGGATGGTGCTCTACGAATCGGGCGATACGTTGCAGCATGTCTATTTCCCGACCGACTCCATCGTGTCCCTGCTGTATGTCATGGACGACGGTGCGTCGGCAGAAATTTCCGTAGTTGGCAACGACGGTTTTATTGGCATCGCCATTTTGATGGGAGGAGAAAGTACTCCCAGCAGAGCGATCGTGCAGAGTGGCGGTAGCGCTTATCGTCTTTCTGCCAGCCGCTTCAAGGAAGAATTCCATCGCGATACTGGTACGCTTCATCTGATGTTGCGTTACAGCCAGGCGCTGCTGACGCAGATGGCGCAGACCGCCGTCTGCAATCGCCACCATTCCATCGACCAGCAGTTGTGCCGGTGGTTATTGTTATCTTTGGACCGACTGTCGGGCAACCAGGTGACCATGACGCAAGAGCTTATCGCCAACATGCTTGGAGTGCGGCGCGAGGGCGTCACCGAGGCAGCTGGCAAGCTGCAACGGCAGGGTGTAATCGAGTACAGCAGGGGGCGGCTGACAGTGCTGAACAGACCCAGACTGGAAGAGCTGTGCTGCGAATGCTACGCGGTGGTCAGAAAGGAAACCCAACGCTTGTTACCGCCTACCCGCTTCGAAAGTTGATGAGGCTAACACTTCGATCTAGCGCCTGCGCGCGTAGCTTGTCGAATGGCTGGAACCCGGCAGCTTGGTCAAGCAGCTTTGGTTACGTAGCGCACCGACCGTACGCGAGGTCATGGGTACGATCGGATTTAAGAGGAATATCAAATTTGTCGGCGCGCCCATGGCCGGTAGATGGCGCTCATCTTGAGCACGGAGGCGATTGCGGGAGTTCAGGCATGCACACCAGCCGCATCAAGTTCTTCAAGGGATTTCAGATCGAGGTCACGGTAACTCGTTACGCAGAGGATTGTTGCGTATTTACCAATATACGGCGATTTGCCAGGATTTCAGCGACTGGGGGCGATGTCATTTTTGCGCAATGGGTTGACCTGCGGGCACGCTCCTCCGCAATGGCCTTTCAGTACGCGTTCGTACGCGCACACTCCGAAATAGAGAAGCGCGGAGTGCACGGCGAGCTTACAGGCACTTAGACGTCAGATGACCTCCCCAAAGTCGAGAAGTATCGTCGATCTGGGTTCCGCTAAGTTGGGTAACGAACAGATAACCGACCGTTAAGGCAATAGAATGGGGGGTAATGGCATAGTACTTCCTTGAAGCCGGCCGGCTCTGGATCGGGAGGCAGTATGAATACAAGCGCACTAATCGGTGGCGGTATCAGCAGCGATTTCGACGGCAACTTGATGGAGTAACTTGAGCTACGTAACGTCAAGATTTCAGCCATGTAGGAGAACGATGTGGCGGTTGCAATCGGCGACCAGCACTGGGATCTTTATGGATTCATCGGAGCGGATTCGCAGTCGGATCTGGCCATCTTGCTCAAATCCTGTCACCGCTTGAGCGCTGACACGCGTTTATGCCTGGGCGGAAAGTTTCAGAGAGTCTTGTCACCGTCGGTTAGCGCGCCAGTGCACGGCGGACGCAGCGTAAGCTTGCTATAGCGTCTTTGTATAGAGCTTAGTTTCGTCGATGTAGCAAGAACACGCCTGCTTTTCAAGGTGCTTTCGGTTGAGAATGGTCACGTGGCCGCGGCTGTATTCGATAATGCCGTTGCTCCGCAATTGGGTGGCCGCGGCAGTGATACCAACACGTCGCACTCCCAACAACGATGCCAGTGTTTCCTGGGTGATTGAAAATTCTTGGGCATTGGAGCGATCCTGACTCATTAGTAGCCACTTTGCGAGGCGCTCGGAGAGGGTATGGAATTTGATGCAGCGGCATGTGCTATAGAGTTGCTCTATGACGATGTTGATGTATCGATTCAGCACTAGCTGTAGTCCCTTATTTTGGTTCAATTCAGTGCGGAAAGCTGCGGTGGAAATACTCCATGCTCGGCCCGGATAGAGTACCGAGGCGTGGAACTCGGTGGACTTCAATCCCAGCGCGAAGGGAATCCCGTACATGCCTTCCCGACCGACCATGCTGACTTCGAAGTTCGGCGTTGCATCGCCCAGCGAAAGAATGGAGATCAAGCCATTGATTGGAAAATAAATCAAACTGGCACGGGGCGTCGATAGGATTCGACCAGCCTGCAGGTCAATCAAAGTGCATTGCTTTAACAGGTGTGACCGGTCGGTTTGGGATAGTGACGCGATAATATGGTTCTGGTCATTTTCCAATTCATCTCTCAGGTAATAGGGCAAAAAAAGTAGGCACGGCGAATGCCGTGATGCCGTTTCAATGAATGGAGTATGACCCTTTTGTATATTTGTCACCGTCCGTTAACGAACATACGAGGCCCTTAATGGCCAGTAAATCAACGGGGCGGAAGGGCTAGGAAGCCGTTACGAACTGACGGAAAGAACAACTTGAGAGGACCATCAATCGGAGATTGACATTAGGACGCCAGAGCGCCATCGTACTCAAGCGAAATCCTGATAACTTCTTCGCCGAGACCGAAAAAGCGGCCTGTTGTACTGCGCATCGTATCCCTGGTCTCGGCTTCACCAACGATTCCCTGCTGCAAGGGCGCATCCACTCCTATCTGGATAGGCAGACCAGTCGCCTGGACGAGGCCAACTTCTAAGAGATCCCGATTGACTCGTCTCTACGCAAGACACACAACAATCAGCGCAATGGTATGCACCGCCAGGCTATCAACCGGGGCCGCTCGACCTATGAGCTAAGCTGCTGGGCGGCGGCTGCCCATGCTAACCCGGAGCGGTTCGCCGATTGCCATTGGCAATCCAAGCTGTTCTGGAAGAGAAAAACACTGGCTGAGCAGCTCCTCATCTTCAGTGCCTTCCACTTCGGGCTCATACGGATGCAGATTCCAGCCCTCATGCTAACGCGTAATATCACTGCTGAACAATGTTGACCTGATACTGGCGCAGTAAGTCGCCTAAGGGCTGGGATTCGGAGTGCGAGAAGCTGCCCCCGGCTGTTCGACACGCCACCAAATATGCCGACTCTTCTGCCCTCCCTCTAAGCGCTTATAAAGACGAGAGCTGGATTGCCGCCAAACGTGTCGTGTTGTGCTCACCCGCGGCGTGGACGGCACGAAGCTGACGGTGATCTACGTATACCTGCGGCAGCAAGTCACCGTGCGGCCAGCAGCTGGACGTGGCGATCTGCGCGAAGAGCACGCCGTTTCACGTCGAGATAACACTGTTGGCCGCCCCGTCGACGCTATATGATGCGGTGATAATCGTCGACGGAGAGGAGGCATTGATGCCGCTGGCTGCCAATCTGCTGGTTACTGATTTCCTGCGTGATCAGTATCGTATCTGTTGGCCCGTCCTCGGGCTAGGAATCGCCAACATAGTGAGCGAAAAGGTGGAACTCCCCCGAGGTCCAGCTCAACTGTGAAGACGATTTCCGCTTGGCCGCCGTAGACACCGCCCACGTAGATGAGCTACTGGAGCAATTGGCCGAAGCGTTGGCAGAACAGCTTGAATTGGACCACGACGCCTTGGCGTGAGGTCTGCCTTTGGCCCTACTAGTCACTTGCCGTCCAGGTGTTAAGGCCGGCGAAATCAAGAACGGAATGCGCCATGTTGAAGAAACTAAAACGCCTGTGGTTCTCAGAGATGAAGAAGGCCACAAGCGCGCAACGCAAGCGCATCGAAACGATCTTGAAAGTGTTTCGAACCAATCCATCCACGACGACCAAAGCCGAGAGGCGATCTGCCCCCCCCTCCGATGCTTCCAAACCAATCGGCGCATGGGTCAGCGGTCATCTCCGTCATGGTTCCGGCCTGACGCAACGTATCCACTATCGGCTATTCCTGCCTTGTAGACCAGAAGCCGCTATGCCGCTGGTCGTGATGCTGCACGGTTGTCAGCAGAACGCTGCTGAGTTCGCACAAGGGACGGACCTGAACGTGCATGCGGCGAAAAGGGGGGGCGCCGTTCTCTAACCAGAGCAGCCGCTACGCGCTCATCCGCAGCGATGCTGGAAATGGTACGACAAGACGACTCAAAAAGGGGGCTGGGATGTCGCGACGCTGGCAGCATTGATCGAAGATGTCGTCTCTTCTCATGCCATTGATCGGCAGCGCATCTATGTCTGCGGGATCTCCGCGGGGGCGGCCATGGCGCACATCCTTGCGTTGATGCATCCTTCGCTGGTAGCAGCCGTTGGCCTACATTCTAGCCCCGTCTTTGGCGCTTGCAACAGCGCGGCCGGTGCATACAGGGTGATGCAGCATGGAAGCGGACATCCAGGGGGAGCCATGGATGAACTGCTTGTACGCTTGCCGCGCATGTAGACAATGCCAGCTATTCTGATCGGTGGTGACATTGAAAAGACCGTACGGTCAGTTAACCAGCGCCAATTGGTGGAGCAGTTCGTGAGTCTTAACCGGACATTAGCTCTAACTGCAATGCCGACCAAGGAAAGAAGGTTCGGCCGGGCTTCGAGGAATGCGCCGATGCAGCGCAGGTTCACGATCAACGATCATACCATCGGGCGTAAAGTGATGATCCGTTCGGTAATGATCTTGGCCACGCGTGGAGCGGGGGCGATGACGCGATGTCCCGTAACGCACAAGGACCGGACACGAGCCGACTGATGCTGAATTTCCTTGAGCGGCATCGCCGGTATTGATTGTGGACGGTATCAACTGCAGCTCTGACATCGATGCTGCTAATGGAGATGTCGCCGCGCCTGCCTGTTTAGGTGACCGGCTCTTTGTGCTGTCTGCTCATTGCCAGTACATAAGCCCATTCGTCTAAAGCAGGAATCCGTTCCCTCCCTATCTCTGAGAAATAAGTGAAGACGGTTTGTGGCAAATCTGCGAACAAATTGTAGTTGCCCCCGCAATTCAGGACACTCAGACATCGTTAAGTTACTGATGCTGCAGCCCGTCTGAACTCGCGAGGC
>NZ_MUXB01000201.1:0-1027 GCF_001994935.1 Herbaspirillum sp. VT-16-41 | reverse complement strand
CGGCAGCTCTCGCTCACGCAGGGCGGCGGCGAGCCGGGCGTCGGTCCAGCCCGCACCGAACAGCTCGAACGGGCGGGAGGTGCCGCGCCCTTCGGACAGCACGGTGCCCTCCAGCAGGCAGGTGGCCGGGTACAGCACAGCGGAGTCGAGGGCTGGGATGTTCGGGGAGGGCATCACCCACCCGGCCCTGTCGGTGCTGGGTGCCCCGTCCCATCCGCGCAGCTCGATCACCTCGAGGTCCACCTGGGACCCGGTCATGCTGGGGATGTACTCGAGTGCGAACCAGCGGGCGAGCTCTCCGATGGTGAGACCGTGCAGCAGCGGGATGGAGGTGCGGCCCACGAAGCTGGCGCACGAGGGGTCAAGGCCCGGTACCCGGAGACGGCCGTGCTGATCGAGGTGGAGGCCGTGGGCCGTCCCGAGAGCTCCGACCGATCAGGCACGTCCGAACGATCCGCGACCCCTGCACGACCCGAGACCGCAGGCCCCGCCGGGGACTGACGGACCGCCCGAGAGGAGCATCATGTCCGCGACGACAACGAGGTCGTCCGGGACGCCTGCCAGGCGCAGACGACCGGATGACACCAAACTGGCCCTGCTTTTCATCCTGCCTGCCACCATCGGCCTGCTGGTCTTCCTGGTCTGGCCGCTGCTGACCGGGATCTACTACTCCTTCACCGAGTACACCACCCTCACCCCACCGGTCTGGGTGGGCCTGGACAACTACCAGGCGATGCTGGCCGATCCCGTAGTGTAAAAAGTGATTTCAAGAAGCCAAAGAAGAAAAAATTCAGTACTCGAAAGAAAGCGAAATCAAGTAAAAAATAAACACATAAACTTTATCCCATTTATCCCTTTACTCAAATGGGATAAAGTGTTATGATTTATATAACAAACAAGTGTAGATTTATAAAAAAAGTTTATAAAAATGGAGGTAATTAAATAATGAGTATTGAAGAAAAAACTTTGATTTCCTATTTAAAAGATCACTTTGAACATTTTTACGAAGGTGAAACATAGATAGGAC
>NZ_MUXB01000250.1:0-356 GCF_001994935.1 Herbaspirillum sp. VT-16-41 | reverse complement strand
CGACTCCCCGGCCGAGCGCTCTTCATGCTCCACCACGACCTCGGTCGGACTGCGCGAAAAGGTGTAGGCCAGGGCCGGCACGCAGGCCTTTACCTCCCGGCAGCGGTTGCCCAGGTCGATGACGTTGCGGCCATAGGCGCGCAGCCTGTTGCCCTGGTCGGTCATCTTGATGCGGGAGATCTACTCGCGCAGGCGGATCGTGGGCTTGGAGGCATAGGAGCGCGAAGCCGAATACAGGAGCGTGCAGCGGGACGCCACCCCGGAGGGGTAGACCCGCCGGATACCGGGGACACAGGTGCCGAGATGGGTGGGAGCGGCGGACGGGCAGGGCGGGGGAGGAGGGCGAATCACGGGGG
>NZ_MUXB01000199.1:0-356 GCF_001994935.1 Herbaspirillum sp. VT-16-41 | reverse complement strand
GGTCGCGACGTCGACGTTCGGCTCCCGCCCCCAGCGGCCCAAGGGGTCGGCCACCGTCTGTCCCCGGGTGAGGGTCCCGGCCAGCTCCACGTCCACCGGCAGTGCCGTGGTCTGAAGGAAGCGGCCGGTGACGGCGTGGGCCGCGACCAGCGGGTCGTGCACGTGGGCGCTCCAGCCGAAGCCGTCGGCCTGATGGAACTCGAAGTAGAACCGCAGGGCATCGGCCAGGATCCCCACCACCGGGTGATCGCCCAGAGCCTGGACCGCACCGAGCTCGGGCGGGCGGAGGCGCCCCGCTTCGGTGGTGTCCAGCCCCGCCATCACCGGCCTGGTGGGCGCGGTGCTGAACGCGGCCA
>NZ_MUXB01000256.1:0-357 GCF_001994935.1 Herbaspirillum sp. VT-16-41 | reverse complement strand
CGGCCCGCCCGCACCGTGGCCGGCCAGTGCCCTCGGCGCTTGCTCGACCACCAGCGCCGGCGGATGCACACGCCTCGCCCGCAGCGCTGCCACGATGGCGCCGTCCCCCTTGTGGGAGGGGCTATCGGCGGCATTGCCCAGGCCCACGGCCAGGTTGCGCAGCCAGCGGTCATGGCCGATGCGGCGGATCGCGCTGCCCTCGGGGTTCTTCAGGAACTGCTCTTCGCTCCAGCCGAACAGGGCGACCAGGCTGGCGCTGTCCAGGCCCTCGCGCGGGGCTAAGACGGGCAGGACGGGGGCCCGGGCGGACTTGTTCCCGTGGGCGGAGAGCGTCGAGTCGTGGCCGCGTGAGGAGCG
>NZ_MUXB01000249.1:0-357 GCF_001994935.1 Herbaspirillum sp. VT-16-41 | reverse complement strand
TGTGCTTCTTTTTCCGCACCGTCTTTAACAACTTTTTCGTAAAAATCAGCATAAACTTCTTCCGGTACATGGAAAGCTTCATGTTCCCAGTTATAGAATTCCTTTGTCAATTTCACTTCATCTGTACCAAGCGGAGCACCGTGAGCATCAGATTTAGCGGATTTATTAGGTGATCCGTAACCAATTACTGTTTTAATTTCAATAAACGTTGGTTGTTCTGTATTGTTTTGAGCTGCTTTGATTGCGTTTCTGATTTCATCTAGGTTATTTCCATCTTCTACATAAAGAACTTGCCAACCATATGCTTTGAAACGTTCTTGTGCATTGTCAGAATAAGATTTATTTAAATCTCCATCT
>NZ_MUXB01000241.1:0-357 GCF_001994935.1 Herbaspirillum sp. VT-16-41 | reverse complement strand
TATTTTAAAGCGAGAAGCACAAACATCAACAGGACTTGGTGATGGTATTGCCATGCCACATGCTAAAAACAAAGCAGTGGAAAAACCAACTGTTTTATTCGCAAAAAGTAACAAAGGTGTCAATTATGAATCACTTGACGGACAACCTGCTTACCTTTTCTTCATGATTGCTGTACCAGAGGGAGCAAATAACACTCATTTAGAAACATTAGCCGCTTTATCTCGTCAATTAATTGATAAGGAATTTGTCGACAGTTTAAAAAACGCCAAAACTCCAGAAGAAATCCATGCTTTATTTGATGAGGAGCAAGAAGAAGTAGAACAAGAAGAACGTGCGGATGAAGAAAAGGAAACAAA
>NZ_MUXB01000247.1:0-358 GCF_001994935.1 Herbaspirillum sp. VT-16-41 | reverse complement strand
GTTTTCTAAAAAGAGTGTGGCAAACATCACGAAATAGACGACGCCAACAATATGTGGGTTCGCCAGCGCTGCAAAGTCGTGGTGCCAGAGCGCAGCGATAATGTCTTGAATTACAGCCATGGACTTTCCTGTGGTACCGCTTAGAGAAGGCTATTGTACCTGCTTATCGCCCGACACACCTTGATCCCAGGCGCAATTAATACAGAGTATTCTGCTAGCGTAATCAGAATTTTCAACCAGCAGTTAACAATTTAAACGATACGCTGGAGACCTGCGGCCAAATCTTCAATTAAATCATCAACATCTTCCAGACCAATATGAACGCGAATCAGAGTACCGCTAAAATCCACGCCGCCAT
>NZ_MUXB01000141.1:0-10042 GCF_001994935.1 Herbaspirillum sp. VT-16-41 | reverse complement strand
AGGCCAGACGGGGTCGCGGGACGTGACCGAGTGCCTCAGTGCGCAGCAAAACATAAAAGGCTGGTCGATGAAAATCGACCAGCCTTTTGCGTTTTGGGGCTTTCTTTGGGCAGGCGAGCAAAGCGCCTGCGCCCTCGCCAATTCCCTCTACGCCCTGCCCGCCCTCACCGTCCCCCGCATCACCAGTTCCACCGCAAGCTCGCGAATCACCGGTGCACCACCACCCTGCTCCATCTGCGCCATCAACAGGTCGCAGGTTTCCTGCACCAGTCGCGGAATGTCCTGGCGGACGGTGGTCAGTTGATAGGACGCCCAGCTTGCTTCAGGCGCGTCGTCGAATCCGATGACCGAGATATCTTCAGGAATGCGCACCCGATAGACGCTGCGCAAGGTATCCATGAAGCCCAGGGCAATCATGTCGCTGGCGCAGAAGACGCCATCGGTGCGCGGTGCTTCCTGCATCAGACGATGCGCGGCGGCGCAGCCGTCCTGGTAGGAAAATGCGGCGTCGATCACCAGCGGCACCTGCCCCTGCGTTTTCTTCAGATGGGCGGCAAATCCTCGGAAGCGTTCTTCATTGGTGGAGGTACCCGGGTTGCCGGCGATGTAGGCCAGCGAGGTGCAACCGGCGGCGACCAGCGTGCTGGCGGCCAGCTTGCCGCCATGCTGGTTGTCGCTCAGCACCGCGCTGATGCTGGGATCGCGTTCGCGGCGGGCGAACTGGATCACCGGCAGCCCCTGCTCCGCACACTCGCGCGCGAGGCTGGAGGACAAGGTCGCGGAGGCCACCACCAGGCCTTCGATCTGGTAATCGAAGAAGGTGCGCACGGCTTCATCGGCATTGCTGAAATTCTCGGCCGTGACGATCAGGGTCTGGTAGCCGGCCTGGTGCAGTCGCTGGCAAAACTCCGCCAGCGCCAGTGAATAGATCGGCGTGGCCTGCTGCGGGAAGACCAGGCCGATCAGGCGCGAGTGACGGGTGATCAGGCCGCGCGCAAAGGCATTGGGCTTGTAGCCCAGTTGACGGGCCGCGGCCTGGACCCGCTGGCGCGTGGCGTCCGAGACCGATGCGCCCGGCGTGAACACCCGCGAGACAGCCGACTGCGAGACCCCCGCCAGCCTGGCCACGTCCTTGGAGGTGGGCGCGGCGCGGGCGATGTCGGGCTTCTTGCCGCCGTCGGCCGCGCTGTCGATCTTCTTTGCTTCGTTGTTCATGCCGCCTGTTCAGGTATCCCGTTGCGTACGCAATCCAGCCATTTTTCCATCGAGATGATACTGGAACGCTCTGCCTCGATGGGGAGAAAGTGACCGCAATCCGGGACCCTGACCAGCGAACATCCACTGCGCACGAACACCATTTCGGCCTGCCGCGGCGGCGGGCAGAGCTGGTCGTTCTGGCCGCACTGCACCTGTACCGGCACCTGCATGGCAGCCAGGGTGGACGTGGAATCGGGCCGGCTGATGGCATAGCGGACCTGGTTGCGGAAGACCGCCGCCGGCGTCTGCCGCGCCATGGCCAGCACCAGTTCGTTCCAGCGCTGCCGACTCTCGGCATCAGCACCCGGATGAAAGTAGCCGGGCAACATCTCCTGCTCCATCAGTGCCTGCACATCGCCAGCCTCGAAGCGTTCCAGCTGCAGGCGTCGCAGCGTCAGGTTGCGCGGCGCATCGGCACGGGCGGTGGACGACACGATGCACAGGCCTGCCACCCGCTGCCTGGCCTGGCGCACCAGTTCGAAGGCCAGGATCGCACCCAGCGAAAAACCGCCGAGCGCGAAACGCCGGGGCAGCATTGCCAGCAAACGGCTGGCTTCGCCGCTCAAGCTGACTTCCAGCCCGATCTGCGGCACGATGACCTCGCGCTGTCGTGACAGCGCAGCCACATGCGCGAGCCAGATGCGGCTGTCGCACAGCGTGCCGGGCAGCAGCACCAGCGGCAAGGCATCCGCCGCGCCGCCGTGCCTTGCTTCAATAGCCACCGGCTCCTCCGCCCTCCCGCGCAGCCGGCTGGAGAGCATACCCGGAGAGACTGCGTCCACCGCGACTGCGTTCCAGACGCCGTCGCAATTCGCTACCCAGGCTACCCACGTCATTGCCCGGGGTGACCAGTGAGAAGCCCTGCTGCAGCCGCGCCTGCGCGCTGTCGCCATCGGCGCAGAAGATGCCGGTCATCAGATTGCGTTTGCGTGCCGCTTCCAGGATGACAGCGATGGCCTCCTCCACCCGCGGCGCGAAGCTAGCGCCCGGTCGCTCGCCCAGTGACAGCGCGAGGTCATTGGGGCCGACATAGATGCCATCGAGCCCATCGGTCTCCATGATGCTTTCCATGTTGCGCATGCCCTCCACCGATTCGATCATGGCCAGCGTCAGCACGGTGTGATTGGCGTGGTCGAAATAATCGGGGCCGCCATACAGCAGACCCCGGGCCGGCCCGAAGGAACGATTGCCCATGGGCGGGTAACGGCACGCCGCCACGAACTGGCGCGCGATCTCCGGCGTGTCGACCTGCGGGCAGATGATGCCGTAGGCACCGGCGTCCAGCAGGCGCATCAGGTGGCTGGGCTCGGCGCTGCTACTGCGCACCAGGGGCACCGCTTGGGTGGTGCTGATGGCCTGCAGCATGGCGACCGCCTGCGCGAAGTCCATCATGCCGTGCTGCAGATCGACCGTGACCGAATCAAAGCCCTGGGCTGCCACCACCTCGGCGGCATAGGCGCTGGGAATGGAGAGCCAGGCGTTGATCAGTGGCAGGCCTTTCTCCGATTTGCTCCTCAAGTCGTTGGGGCGCATGCGGTTTCCTTTCATATCGGGATAAGGGACATCACTTGAGCCAGTGACTGGTGCTGGGCATCAGTTCGGTGCGGCACAGGTAGTCGCTGGCATCCAGCGCCACGCCACGGGCGCCGACGGCCACCTGGATGGTTTCGCCAAAGCGCGGGCGCTTGCGCTCGTCACCGGCGCAGATGAGCAAGAGTTCGACATCGCTGCCGGAGGCATTGGCAAAGCAGCGCCAGGCTTCGCCCGGGATAGACAGGGTGTCCTGCTCCTGTAGCTCCACCACGCTGGAGACATCCTCATTGAAGGCCACGCGCACACTGCCCCGGATGCAGATGACCACCATCTTCTGGCTGATCAGGAAGGGACCGGCCTCCTGCCCGGGTGGCAAGCGCATCCATTCGATGGAGAAGCCCTGCGGGTCCTGCACCCGGGGGCGCTGGTTGCGGTCCTGGGTGATGCCATAGCCGATCACCGGCGCCAGCTGGCTGGCATGGCCGGGCAGGCAGGCATCAAGCAGCGCGTGACTGCTGAAGGCGCGGTCCTCGGCGGTGGTGACACGGCCTCGCATTTCCTGCGGCGAGACCTTGCGCAGGCGCGCCACTTCCTCCGCCGGGAACGGCGCCATCCACTTCAACCCTGGGGGCAGGGTCTGGCCGGCGCGGCGGTCGATGAGCTGGTTGTCTTCGGCCAGATAGAGGCCGGTCTCGTTGGCCTGGCCCATGATGTCCGGGCTCCAGATGACCCCGCCGGTGTCGTCCCCGCCCAGGCAGGAAAACAGCCAGCCGTCATCCGGCCCGACGTTGGTGAAGCCGCGGAAGATCCAGGTCGGCAGGCAGACGATATCGCCGGCCTTGAGCACATACTCACCCTCTTCTCCTTGCGGCCCCCAGCGCAGCAACCACTCGCCACGGGTGCAGATGAATACTTCGCTGGTGAAGTGGATGTGCAGGTTGTTGGTCACACCGTGAGGCATGGCGGCCGCGCCGATGTTGAAACCGTGCGGCTCCTTCAGGTTCACCACCTGGCTGGCGCTTTGCGTCACGCCGGGGCCGATGATGGAATAGTTTTCCTTGGGCATGGAGCCCGGCAGGCGGCAATCCAGGAAGGCTTCGTCGCAGGAGACGTATTGTGTCTTCCGGATATGGCGTGCCTCGGCTTGTTCTTGGGTCAGATAGATGCTCATCTCATTGTTCCTGTGTCTTTGGTCACGTGTCTGTGATCCTGTGTCTGTGGTCTTGCCTCATTGATCGATGCGGTCGCCGCTTTCCGCGTCGAACCAGTAGAGGCGTTCCGGGCGGATGCAGAAGGCGATGGGGTCGCCTTCCTTCACGCGTTCGCCCTTTTCCAGCTTGGCCACGAAATACTGGCCCTCCAGCTTGACCGTCACCAGGGTGTTGTCGCCCAGCAGTTCGAAGGCATAGACCTCGCCCAGCAGGTTGGCTGTGCCGGGTTCCCTGGCCAGTTGCACGTCCTCGGGGCGCACGCCCAGGATCAGCTTGCCCGCGCGCGGCGGCTGCACCGCCACCACATGGCCACCGCCGACCAGGAAGCGGTCCTGGTCGCCGTCGCCGTGCAACAGGTTCATCGCCGGCGAGCCGATAAAGCCGGCCACGAAGGCGTTGGCGGGACGGTTGTAGATGTTTTCGGGCGTATCGATCTGCTGCAGCACGCCCTCCTTCATGATGGCCACCCGCGTGGCCAGGGTCATGGCCTCGACCTGGTCGTGGGTGACATAGACGGTGGTCACCTCCAGCTCCCGCGCCAGGTGGCGCAGCTCGGCGCGCATGGTGCCGCGCAACTTGGCATCGAGGTTGGACAAGGGCTCGTCCATCAGGAACACGCGTGGCTTGCGCACAATGGAACGTGCCAGGGCCACGCGCTGGCGCTGGCCACCGCTGAGTTCAGCCGGCCGGCGCTGCAGCAGGTGCTGCAATTCCACCCGACCGGCGGCGCGCTGCACGGCGGCTTCGATCTCGGCCGCCGGCTGGCGGCGCAGCTTGAGCGGATAGGCGATGTTGTCGCGTACCGTCATGTGCGGGTAGAGCCCGTAGTTCTGGAACACCATGGACACGTCACGCAGGCGCGGCGCGATGCCGTTGACGCGTTGTGCGTCGAAATACAGGTCACCGGAGGTCGGCTCTTCCAGCCCGGCGATCATGCGCATGGTGGTGGTCTTGCCGCATCCGGACGGCCCCAGGAGGACCAGGAATTCGCGGTCCTCGATCTGCAGATCGAGATTCTTGACGGCATGGAAGCCGTCCCATTTCTTGTCTATGCCTTGCAGGCGCAGCGTGGTCATTCTGTCTTCTCCATTCTTGATATTGGGTGGACTGATAGGGGGTGCGCTATCGCACCGAACCCTGGGTCAGGCTCTTGATGAATTGTTTTTGCACCGTCATCGACAGCAGGAACATGGGCAGCGCGATGATCATGCCGGCCGCCGCCATCAGCTCCCACAGGTCGCCGCGTTCGGTCCTGAGCGCCACCAGGGCGATGGGCAAGGTGACTGCGTTCTGCTTGGAGGTAATGAGGGCGAAGATGAACTCGTTCCAGGTCAGCGTGAAGCTGAAGACGGCCGAGGTGATGATGCCCGGCAGCGCCGTGGGAACGACGATGGTGGCGATGATGCGACCCAGCGATGCGCCGTCGATCATGGCGGACTCTTCGATATCCACCGGGACGGCATCGATGAAGCCCTTGATCATCCAGATCGAATACGGCAACACGATGGAGAGGTTGACGATCACCAATGCGCTGCGGGTGTCGAGCAGCCCCAGCTGCTTGAACATCAGGAAGTAAGGCAGCACCACGATGGCCGCCGGGATGAACTGCGAGGCTACGATGCCCACGAACAGCGCCTGCCGGCCGGGGAAACGGAAGCGCGAGAACGCATAGGCCGCCGCCACCGCCAGCGGGATCGCCACCAGCACCGTCCCCAGCGCCACCCAGAGACTGTTGGCGAGCTTGTCGCCGAGATGCCAGGGGGCGGCGAAGACGGTCCTGAAATTGTCCCAGGTGGGGGTAAACCAGAGCTGCAGGGTGTAGACATCGCGCGGGGTCTTGAAGGACGTCAGCACGATCCAGAGGATGGGCAGCAGGATGCAGCCGATGATGGCGTAGACGCCGATCAAGCCGCCGATCCGCGCCAGCCGCGATGTCATGACGCCGGGGTTGCAGGGCTTGCTCATTCAGATTCCTTTCTTGAAAGCGAGGCGCATGTAGAAGCCGGCCAGCACCAGCATCACCGCCGTGAGGACATAGCCGGCTGCCGCCGCATAGCCCATGTCGTAGTACTTGAAGCCGATCTGGTAGACCAGGTAGGCGAGCGTGGTGGTGGCATTGCCCGGCCCGCCATCGGTGAGGGCGAAGACGGCGTCGAAGGCCTTGAGTGCGAACACGGTCTTCAACAGGATCACCACCGCCACCACCGGCTTGAGCTGCGGCAGCGTGATATCGACGAAGATGCGCAGGGGCGAGGCGCCATCGACGGCGGCCGCTTCCTCGGTCTCCTTGGGGACCGAAGCCAGGCCACCCAGCAGGATCAGCGTCATGTAGGGCGCCCAGTGCCAGACATCGCTGATCACCAGCGCCACCATGGCCCAGGCCGGATGCGCCAGCCAGATCAGGCTGGCCAGTCCGGGAAAGAGCTTGCCCAGCGATGCGGCGATGACGCCGTATTCCGGGTTGAGGAAGAAGCGCAATGAAATGCCGATCAGCGCCGGGCTCATCACGAAGGGCAGCATCAGCAGCGCCCGCGCCACCGAGGTCACCCGGCCGGCGCGACGCAACAGCAAGGCGCAAGCCAGCGCAATGAGGCAGGTCGCCAGCACGTCGATACCGACGAAGGACAGCGTGGTCGCAATGGAGGCGACGAACTCGGAATCACCGGCCAGCAGCTCGGCATAGTTGTCCAGGCCGACGAAGGGTCCGGGCGCCGACGAATACGACAGCTTCCAGCTGCGGAACGACAGCGCCAGGGAATACAGCAAGGGGAATACGGTAGTGACGGCGATGACCAGCAGCGCCGGCAGCATCAGCAAGTACGCCAGACGATTGTTTTTCATGGAACGGGGTTGGAATCAGGTTGGGACGGCCGGCCTGGCCGCCACGGCAGGGCTGCCTGCCCTCCGGGTGGAGGACAGGCAGGCCAGGTCAGACTGGGTCAGACCAGCTTGCGGACCTTTCTGGCAGCGTCGTCAAGTCCCTCCTTGACCGGGACGGTGCCCAGCGCCATCTTCGAGATCGCCGTATCGAGGATGTCGGAGATCACCGGCCACTGCGGGATGAGCGGCAGTACGCGGGCGTTCTTCAAGACCTCGCCGGCCATCTTGTGCATGCCCTGCGAGAGCGCATTGACGGCGGGGTCGGCCAGGTTGGCATTCTGCACGCTGACGATCTCGTGCTGGGCCGGGTCCAGCAACAGGGACTTCTCGATGGCAGGCTGGGTCAGCCAGGCCAGGAATTCCATGGCTGCCGCTTTCTTCTTCGAATGGCGGTCGATACCGTAGAGCCACAGGTTGGTGTGGGACGGCGTGGCCACGCCGGGGTAGCCCGGCATGGGCGCAAAGCCCACCTTCTCCGGCGACAGCGTGGAGGACTTGGCATCCGTCAGCCCCTGGTAACGCCACCACCAAGTGGGCAACATGGCGCACTTGCCCTGGGCCATGGAATTGACGGCATCAGTCTCGTTGAAGCTGACCGAACCAGCCGGCGTGACCTTGTGCTTCAACATCAGGTCCAGGTAATCCTGGGTGGCCGCGATGCCGGCCGGCGAATGGAAGGCGGGCTGGTTGCGCGCATCCAGCAGTTCACCCCCGCGTCCCCACAGGAAATCGAACCAGACCATCAGGTTCTGTCCCGCGTTCTTCCCGTAGTACATGGCAATGCCCGGCATGCCGGCACCGGCCTGGATAGTCTGCGATACCTTCACTACCTCGGCCCAGGTCTTGGGGACGGGCAGCTTGAGATCGGCCAGCACATCCTTGCGATAGAACAGCAATTGCACGTGACCGCGAATGGGCAGGCCGATATAGCCGGACTCGTTGCGGCTGGCGCGCAGGTAGGCATCGGGATAGCGCGTCATGTCGATGCCCTTGTGGCGAATGCCGTCGTTGAGCGGATGCAGCAGGTTCTTCAGCGAAGGCGCCCAGACATCCATGACGGAGACCACGTCGTAGTCGCCGTTCTCGGCCACCATCTCGGCGGTGAGCTTGTCGCGGATGCTGGTGAAGGGCACGTACTGGTACTTGACGCGGATGCCGGTCAACTCCTCGAAGGCCGCCAGGCGTGCCTCGTGAGCGCGGAACTGCGGCGCCACCACGGTCAGCACATTCAGCTCGACACCCTTGAAGGGCTTGCCCGGCGTCACCCCGTTCGCTTGCGGTTGGGCCCGCGCCAGCAGCGGCAGGCTGCCACTTGCACCTGCCCCCAGCATGGCTGCGGACGACAGCAGGAAACCTCGACGATCTTGTTTCATGTTCGACTCCTCCCCTGGGCCATTCAGAAGGCCGTGCGCATGGCCACGCGCGAGACCACCTGCACCCCATTGGACGACGGTGTGCCGGCGCCGAACACGTTCAATGCACCGAAGGCGCGATCATGCTGGTAAGCCACGGTGGAATAGAGCGAAGTGCGCTTGGACAGCGAATAGGAAAGCGAAGCGGTGACCTGATCGGCCGCACCCAGATCGCTGTTGCGGGTCTGGTGCTGCCAGGACAGACCGCCATTGACCACCGGCGTGAACTGGTAATCAGCGCCGATATCGAGCGTGTCCACCCGCGCGCCCTTCCAGCTGACCCCGCGTGCCGCGTAACTGACCAGACCGTCGAAATGCACCTGGGTGTAGGAACCGTAGAGGGCCAGCTTGTCCAGCGTCAGCTTGGCCCCCGCGCCGGCCAGCCGCTTGGTGGCGTACTGGCTGTCGCTGCCCGGCACGCTGGAGACGCCCGCCACCGCGCCGATCAGGAAGTTGCCCTGTCCATAGTTCAGGCCTGCCTGCGCGGTGCTGCCGCGCGACTGCGAACCGGCCTGCTCACCCAATCCCAGCAAGGCCCCGAAACGGAAACCCGAAAAGCTGTTGCTGGAAAACTTGAGCGCATTGTTGACCCGCGCGCCGTAGGTGTGATTGCCCAGCTGTGCCGTCGCAGCGATGGCACTCATGCCATCCAGGCCCTGTCCGCTGGCGCCGATGTTGTTGTGACCGGCGTTGGTATACCCCATCAGGTTGAGGTAATCGAACATGAAGTCGTACTGGCGTCCGATGGCCCACAAGCCGGCGGCCGTGTTCAGTCCCACGTAGGACTGGCGTCCGAACAGCAGACCGCCCTGCCCCATGCTGCCCTTGGCAGCGTCGAAGCCGTTTTCCAGCTTGAAGACGGCCGACATGCCGCCGCCCAGGTCTTCGCTGCCGGAGAAGCCGACACGATTGCCGGCCGCGATGCCGTTATCCAGCCGCAGCGCCGAACCGGATGCTGCAATCTGGCCGCCATTGAGCGCGACGCTGTTGCTGTAGTAGCTCAGCCCGGAATCGACCAGGCCATAGATGACGATATTGGACGTTTCATGGGCCTGGACGGGCTGGACGAAAGTAGCGAAATGGCCGAGCGAAAGCGCAGCCATGCCGAGAGCAGCATGGATCCTCAAGGTGGTCTCCTGTTGATGTTGTGGTTTTGAGAGGGAGTATGCAAAGCTGCTTGAGCTGTTTTGCATACGTATGCAATATAGCCAAAGAATTGCCTTGTGTAAACTATTTAGTGAAGGATTGAGGCTGCGCAAGAACCTCTGCCTGAAAATCCGGTAGGGAAATGGGCGTGGGCAGGTGGGCGTCTCGCCGGAATCGCATCCGGCTGAAGGGGGGGGTGTTGAAGGCTTGGACGACGCGCACGCAGTCGCAGCAGTGCAACCTGCGCCGGGTGGAAACAGCAGGGATAAAAAATTGAAATTAGGTAGTGACGGCGAAGAAAAATGCCATTAGAATGCAGCCTCTTTCAAGCACGGCGGATTGATTGCTGCTGCGAAAAGGCCCACGTGGCGGAATTGGTAGACGCGCATGGTTCAGGTCCATGTGCCGCGAGGTGTGGGGGTTCGAGTCCCTCCGTGGGCACCAAAACAAAAGAGGTCGATTGACGCAAGTCAGTCGGCCTTTTGTGTTTTGGGGCACACGAGCAAAGCGCCTGCGCGCTTTGCGGGAGGGACGAGAAGGTCTGGCCTTGCAAGGCCAGACGGGGTCGCGGGACGTGACCGAGTGCCTCAGTGCGCAGCAAAA
>NZ_MUXB01000246.1:0-358 GCF_001994935.1 Herbaspirillum sp. VT-16-41 | reverse complement strand
CCCCTATAATCAATATTTGCTTTCATAAGCGAATCTTTCACTACCTTTACTATATCCTCTGTTTCAAAGAAATGTGTGGTTTCATCCAATTTACCGACAAAAGCAAAAGTCCGGACTTACCCGGGGAATTGTTTATGACTAAGAACGACAAATAGGGATAAAAACTCCGCACTTTTAATAACGGATCCCGATACATCTTGAATAATATCGATTTTGGTTTTCTTTTTCTTCGCTGTTCGAAACACGAGTTCCATAGGTACCCCAAACGTTTGTAAGCTATTAGAAATGGTCCGTTGCATGTCGATTTCATTTTCATTTTTGGCTATTTTCATTAGGTTTGAGAACTTTGTTAGTAATG
>NZ_MUXB01000219.1:0-359 GCF_001994935.1 Herbaspirillum sp. VT-16-41 | reverse complement strand
CACGACGGCGCGTATCGACAACGGTACTATCAGTCTGTTGGCTGAACATCTGCATCGTCTGAAACTCGCCTGTGACAGGCTCTTTATCCCTTTTAACCAGTGGAAAACGCTGGAAGACGAAATGCGTCGTCTCGCCGCGGGAAGGACAAGTGGAGTCCTGAAAGCAATTATCAGCCGGGGCGGTGGTGGACGTGGTTATAGCGGAGCCGGGTGCCAGAGTCCGACACGTATTCTCAGCGTTTCTGCGTATCCGACGCATTACACTCGCTGGCGAGAAGAGGGGGTTACGCTGTCACTCAGCCCGGTACGTCTGGGGCGCAACCCGCATCTTGCCGGCATCAAACATCTCAATCGGCTGG
>NZ_MUXB01000078.1:0-1366 GCF_001994935.1 Herbaspirillum sp. VT-16-41 | reverse complement strand
AAGTGCCAGGCGATATTTCATCTGCAGCTTTTTTCCTTGTAGCAGGTGCCATTGTTCCAGGCAGCGAAATTACCTTAAAAAATGTAGGATTGAATGAAACTAGAACAGGGATTATAGATGTTTTAATAAAAATGGGCGCAGACCTTGAAATTAAAAATAAACGATTGGTTAGTGGGGAATGGATTGGGGACATTACAATCCGCCATTCAGAACTCAATGGAATAACGATTGATGGAGATATTATTCCTAGACTAATTGATGAGATTCCAATTATTGCCTTATTAGCTTCACAAGCTAATGGGGAGACAGTCATTAAAGATGCAGAAGAATTAAGGGTAAAGGAAACAGACAGAATTGCTGCAGTAGTTGATGTATTATCTACTTTAGGCGCAAACATTCAAGGAACAGAAGACGGTATGATTATCAAAGGAAAAACCCCTAAAAAGATAAAGCTTTACTAGAAAATGATCGTAAATACTCTGAAAAAATCACCCAGATACAAAATGAACATACCCAGAAGATTAAAGATATGTACGATGAAATGAACAATCTGAGGAAAGAGTACGGGGAAAAGATAGATAAACTTCAGGAAAAGATAGAGGAAAAAGAAAACCAATAAATTTTAACCAACTTCATTAGAAATAGAAAGATACTATGTTGTTATTCTAAAGTCGATTTACTAATACTCGACAAGTGGCTACTAACAGATTTAACATCAGATGAGGCAGCTATCTTATTAGAAATCCTAAAGCAAGTCATAGGGTAGTAGTTTCAACCATTTTCTGTTCACAAATTGATTCCAATGGATGGCATGTGAAATTAAGAAATGAGGCACCGGGAATGGGGAAACAAGTTTTAAATTAATATGGCAAGGTGGGAAATTCTAGTGGCAGTATTCAATTTTCATTTATCTATCAAAGATGAGAATACGAAGTTAAAATTACTATTAGACAATTATTCTAAAAACATACTAAGCGCTATTAAAGAAGTAGAACAAATTAAGTCTATGAGCAGAATATAAACTTTAGCTTTATTACGAAAGATGATGGAGAAAGTTTTCAAAACTTTGCTAAATTCCTAAAACCGATTATAAAAGTGTTAAATGATATGGGTGTTCCAGCAGAACTACAAGGACGAAACGATGTTGCAGTCCATGGACGAAAAATAACTGGTACTGCTATGTTCTCAACTAGAGGACGGATGTTTAGTCATGGAACATTAATGCTAGATTCTGAAGTAGAAGAATTAACGAAAGCGTTAAAAGTGAAAAAGGAAAAAATTGAATCCAAAGGTATTAAATCCATGCGCAGTCGAGTTGCAACTATTTCGGAATTCTTAGATGAAAAAATTTCAATGGAAGAATTTA
>NZ_MUXB01000242.1:0-359 GCF_001994935.1 Herbaspirillum sp. VT-16-41 | reverse complement strand
GTTGCCGTGGCGGGGGGTGTCGTAGGGCCGCACGCGGAAGTGCTGGATCAGTTCGTCCAACTGCGACACCGACGTCGACAGCGAGGTCCCCGGAGAAGTGGAAAACGCCAACACCGGCAGCGAGGCATCGCCGTCGAGTTGATAGTGCAGCTTGATTCCGTTCAGAGTTGCGAATGGCATGGATCGATCCTTGACGCGCAGGCCGGCATCAGGCCGGGGGCGCGCGCTGGTGGTCAGCAGGGAAGGGGGAGGCTCAGCCGATCTGCGCGATGGGCGAGGGGTGCTGGGGCAGCGGGGTGACCGAGATGCTCATGAATGGGTACAGCGGCAGCGCCGCGTGGATGTTGTGCAGGTGGGTT
>NZ_MUXB01000036.1:0-1649 GCF_001994935.1 Herbaspirillum sp. VT-16-41 | reverse complement strand
GAATATCCGGTTGCGGTTCGGCGGCCAGCAATTCCTTGCGGCCTTGCTCCGTCGTCACATCTGCCGCAACGATCTGCACCTTGACGCCGTAGGTATCGGCGATTTCCTTTGCCGTCTCGCGGAGCACCGCTTCCGTGCGGGCATTCAACGTCAGGTCGACACCTGCTTCCGCCAGCTTCTCCGCAACGCCGCGACCGAGCCCTTTTGAACTCGCGCAGACGATTGCCCGCTTACCCCTGATTCCCAGATCCATTCTGTCCTCACCTGTCCTTCGTTCCGTCAAGCGGCCTGCCGAGCAAGAGCGGCAACATTATCGCAAAGACGGTCAATTTCATCCGTTGTGTTCAGATAGCTGACTGACGCCCGCGCAATCTCGTTGAGGCCGCGCGCCGTCATGTCTCCTTCGGCAGTTCGATCGCACCGGTCACGTCAGTGGTACGGAAGTAGAACTGCGGACGGTAGTTGTTGAAGAACGGGGTGTGACGACCGCCTTCGTCCTTCGACAGAACATAGATCTCGCCGGTGAAGTGCTTGTGCGGCTTGATCGAACCCGGCTTGGCCAGAACCTGGCCACGCTGCACGTCTTCACGCTTGGTACCACGCAGCAGAACGCCAACGTTGTCACCAGCTTGACCTTGGTCCAGCAGCTTACGGAACATTTCCACGCCGGTGCAGGTGGTCTTCTGGGTGTCAGCGATACCGACGATTTCGATTTCCTCGCCGACCTTGACGATGCCGCGCTCAACTCGACCAGTCACCACAGTGCCACGGCCAGAGATCGAGAACACGTCTTCCACCGGCATCAGGAAGGTACCGTCAACAGCACGTTCATTTTGAAATGCCTGATCGTTGAGATCGGCGAAGGGTGACAGAGCCGTGAACTTCAACTCATCGTTCAGATAGGTATTCCACATGGCGGTATAGACGCCGCTCACGGCGGTCATCGTCGGATCATTGCCGCCTGAATTAGGGTCAATCTGACCGGCAATTCCCGTATCGATGGCAGTCACCCTTCCATCATAGGCCCCCAGCGCCAGCCCCCGATCCTGCAGGAGGGTCGTCAGGAAAAGGAGATTGGCACCATTGTTCGCCTCGACATTCAAGCTCCAGGACGTGAGGACGACGGGCGAAATGCCGAGATAATCACTCAGTGTCTGCAATGTCGCCGCGTCAAACTTGGGAAAATCCGTCAAAGCCTTTGCATAAGGACCCTGCGCGAAGGCCTTCACCGTATCCATGAAGGCAGGCAGCGGCGGCCGCACCCCCACATTGACTTTATTATGATACCACGCCGAAGTCGCGCAATACGGCGATACCAACTACATCTTCGTTGCCAGCGAGCGCGCTTCCGTCGTCGGCGTCTACAAGGATACCGGCAAGGACCCGGAATTCGTGCAGCTGCTGCCATCGGGCATCGCCCCGGAAGGCATTCTTGCCATTCCCTCGCGCAATCTGTTCGTCACCGCCAATGAATCCGATCTGGTCGCGGATGGCGGCGCGCGCTCCCATGTCATGATCTATGAGTTGAAGGACCAGGAACCGGCCTATCCGAAGATCGTGTCGGCGTCGAAGGATGATGGCACGCCGTTGGGCTGGGGTGCCCTGTCGGGCCTGGTTGCAGACCTGAAGGAGCCGGGCAAGCTCTATGC
>NZ_MUXB01000240.1:0-360 GCF_001994935.1 Herbaspirillum sp. VT-16-41 | reverse complement strand
AGGGAGCCAAGGTGACGTTCGAGCCGGTCAAGGGCGGTGAAGCCCAGACCATCGCGGCTGATGCCGTTCTCGTATCCACCGGCCGCCGCCCCTACACGGACGGTCTGGGGCTCAAGGAAGCCGGCGTTGCCGTCGATGATCGCGGACGTGTGGCAATCAACGAGCATTGGCAGACCAACGTCGCGGGTATCTACGCGATTGGTGATGTGGTCCAGGGCCCGATGCTGGCGCACAAGGCCGAAGACGAAGGCATCGCCGTTGCCGAGATTCTGGTCGGACAGGCGGGACATGTGAATTTCGATGCCATTCCGAGTGTCGTCTATACGCAACCAGAAGTGGCTTCGGTCGGAAAAACCGAAG